>CAZLWZ010000089.1:0-6987 GCA_964563275.1 uncultured Flavobacterium sp. | reverse complement strand
AAGTACATCTAATGACGGATTCTGATCTTTGAGCGGACCAGCGAAAAAATGATAATCAGAAAGTTTCGGATACGGGACCTGAGTAAGATCTACCAAAACCGGTGAAGTAGGCTCCTCTATAATCGGCTCATAATTGGCCTCATCATCGTTTGAGCAACTAATGAAAAAAGGAAGTGTAAAAAGGCTAAGGGCTAAGTAAAGTATTCGCATTGTGCATTTTTGATCTTTCCAAAATTAATAATTTTTTAATAAGAAAGTACAAGTAATTGCATTACTGCTGAACAAAATCACAATCTATCGGAAGATTTCTAATAAATTATCTTATTTTAAAGCGAAGTCTATTGCAGCAGATCTGGCTCTGAAGGCTCAGCCCGTTTTATAATTGTTTCGGGCAATGATTTTTTTGCTTTTGCCCCCATTTTTTTCAGACGTTCCACACTGCTGATCAAATTACCCTTGCCGTCGACAAGTTTGTTCATCGCACCCTGGTACTCCGATTTACTTTCGTCGATCCTTTTGCCGATGCGGATCAAATCGGAAACAAATCCTTCAAATTTGTCATACAATGCCCCGGCCTGCCGTGCAATTTCAAAGGCATTTTCCTGTTGCTTCTGATTTGCCCACATACTGTCGATTGTCCTGAGGGTCGCCAATAGAGTGGATGGTGTGACAATGACGATATTTTTCTCAAAAGCCTTGTTGTATAATGCCGAATCTTCATTTAACGCCATTGCAAATGCAGGTTCGATCGGAATAAAAAGCAATACAAAATCCGGGCTTTCGATCTGATACAGGTCGTGATAGTTTTTTTCGCCCAGTTGCTCGACATGCCGTTTTATCGAGTTGACGTGCTCTTTCACAAAGGCCGCGCGCAGTGCATCGTCTTCTTCATTAATGCATTTCTCATAAGCAGTCAGCGATACTTTCGAATCGACGATCATCTTTTTTCCATCAGGCAGATTGATAACAACATCGGGAAGCACCCGTTGACCGTTTTCGTTAGTAAAACTCCGTTGCATTTCGTACTCGCGGCCTTTCTCGAGACCCGATTTCTCAAGCACGCGTTCAAGAACAAGTTCTCCCCAGTTGCCCTGCATTTTGCTGTCGCCTTTGAGAGCTTTGGTCAGGTTGAGCGTTTCCCGGCTCATTTGCTCGTTCATTTCGCGAAGTCCGAGTATTTGTTGGCGGAGCGCCGCATGGTAATCAATACTTTCTTTGTGCGTATCCTCAACTTTCTTCTCGAAGTGCAGTATCTTATCCTGAAGCGGTGACAGGATATTGGCGAGATTTGCCTTATTTTGTTCGGTGAATTTAAGTGACTTTTCGTCAAGAATTTTATTTGCGAGGTTTTCGAATTCTTTTGTGAATTTTTGCTGAAGTTGCTCAACCTCATTCTTTTGCTCCTCATGCCTCTGACAAATATGCTCGTAATCGGCTTCCTTTTTCGAAAGCTGTACTGCCAATGCATCTTTTTCAGTACGGATTTTTTCGGTTTCACATTGAATCTCAACCAGGCGCTTTTCGATTGAAGTAATTGCTGCCGATTGCTGTTCTTTTAAAATGTTAAGTTGAAATTCGGCAGATTTTGCTTTCTCATTAAAAAATGTTTCATTGGCTTTTGAACGCGCCGTGTAGATTATTTTACCGATATATATTCCGGCAGAAAACGCGATAATAAACGAAAGGATGATGTAAATGGCAATATTCATTTTGTCTGATTTATTGCCGTAAAAGTAATGAATATTGAAGCAAAAATATCGGTTGGCCGTTCACACAAAAAAAAGACCCGCTAATTAACGGGCCAGGTGTTTCTTTAAAATCTGATCAGGATTGGGATATTTCGAATTGTCTGTCAAAATGCTTGTTTTTAACTCTTCGATGCGAATAGCTATTGTAGATCAATGACTTCATTTTTTTGCGTCCGATGCGCAACAAAGACAGGTTTATAACCATTCCTACGACACAAATACACATTAGGATCATGAGCATACTCATATAAATTATATGGTTAATTTCGGAGGAAAATTTAAAATCGGAGGCAAAAAAATATGCCGATATTACAAATACTATTGCTGATAATATTAGGGTTAGTAGCTTCATGATAATTGTGTTTTAATCGTTTTACTTTATTTAATTTGAGGCAGCAGACCGTTTTTTTCGTTACCAAAAGCGGTCACTTTTATGTTTAACTAAATTAAGATTTCATTAAGAGATCTTTTTACACAATTATAATTTTGAATTATATAATTACTTCGGTGCCACAAGGTTTTCGTGAGGTGATCCCTAGATAGAGTTCGTGTAACGCCTGGATGGTTTATATGCAAAAGTTAGGTTAAAACTAAGCCAACTTTGAATTTGGCCCGTTGCGCTTTTTGTACATTTGGGCAAAGAGTAAAATCCCGCTTGCGGCCTTTATCTTGTATTTTTATTATGAATCACGACGGACCTATTATAATTATTGAGGATGACGAGGATGATCAGGAAATCTTAAAAGAGATTTTTGATAAAATCGATAATCCAAACGAAGTACTGTTCTTTCCCGACGCTATTAAAGCCCTTGCTTTTTTGTCGGCGGGTGAAGTGTTGCCTTTCCTGATAATCTCCGATATGAACCTGCCACAAATGGGCGGTATGGAGTTACGCTCCATTCTCCGTCAGCATGAGAATGTGCGATTGAGGTGCGTTCCGTACCTGTTCTTTACGACGTCGGCAGGATATAAAGATATTGTTGCGGCTTACTCCGACTCCGTACAGGGGTTCTTCATCAAGCCTTCAAACATGGGTGAATTGGAAAGTTTGCTGCAAAGAATCCTGCATTATTGGAAAGATAATAAACCACCTGTTGGCTGATCTTATTCACCGGGATTAATATTTCCGCGATGTTTTTTATTATCAGGATGTGATGCGGGATATCGGTTGTCAGCAATGTCGTAATTTCGATCTTTGTTCTCGGTAAGTTCAGGGTCTTCGATTACTTCATTGCCGGTTTTATAGTCGGGGTCCTGTACCGAATCCTGCTTGTGGTTGGGATTTGCCGCCTCATGTCTCGCTCTCTTGACCACCTTTGGATCTCCTTTTGTATCGATGTCTAATTCGGTTTTCAAAGGCGCCGGATTGTAATCTGCGGGTATATTCCCATCGCTGAAACCCTCATTTTTTTCATGCTGGATATTCGGGTTCTGTTCGCCGTTCCACTTTTTATCACCGAGGTCTTGATTGTCTGTAGTTCCCATTTTTGATTTAATTTTAATTTAATATTACGGCTTTAATGCCGGCTAAAGAAGTGCTTTAACATTGCTTTAGTTATTGTATGGCGGCGCGACTGTGTTACCTTTGCACATTATGGACCACCATCGCCATTTCATGCTGCACAAGCCTTACGGGTACCTGAGCCAGTTCATCTACGAGCTAAAGAGGAAAAAGAAGCTACTTGGCGAGCTTTACGGTTTTCCGGTGGGAACCATGGCTATCGGACGACTGGACGAAGATTCTGAAGGGCTGCTTCTGCTAACCACCGATGGGAAGGTCAGCGAGCGCATCCGCAGCAGTAAGATCGAAAAGGAGTACTGGGTGCAGGTCGACGGGAACATAGACGAAGCAGCAGCTGCAAAACTAAGATCGGGTGTCGTGATTGGCTTTAAAGGCAAAAAATACACCAGCAATCCGGCCCGGGTTTCCCTTATAACGGAGCCTTCATTTCCGCCACGAACACAAAAAATCAGGGACGACCGACACGGCCCGACGAGTTGGGTGTCAATAACAATTACCGAAGGAAAGTTCCGCCAGGTTCGTAAAATGACTGCTGCAGTAGGTTTTCCGACATTGAGGTTGGTCAGGGTCCGGGTTGGCCAGTATAATTTAGATGGACTGCAGGCGGGTGAGGTTCGTGAAATATTCGATATATAATTTTTTAAGATGATAAACATTGTGCTCGTGCACCCCGAGATCCCAAACAATACCGGAAATATCGGTCGACTGTGCGTCGGTACCGAAAGCCGCCTTCATTTAATTCATCCGTTCGGATTTGAAATTAACGATAAAAATTTGAAACGTTCCGGATTGGATTATTGGGTGCATCTGGACTGGAGTCAATACCGCGATGTAGAGGAATGGCTTGATCAGGTACCCGATAAGTCGCGTATTTTTCTTTTTACCTCCAATACGCAGCAATCCTATCTCGACGCCGATTTTCAGGACGGCGACTGGCTTGTCTTCGGAAAAGAAAGCGTTGGCCTGCCAGCCGAATTGCTCCAGCGGCTTCCGAATCATCTTACAATCCCTATCTCACCGCTGGTTCGTAGTTATAATCTGGCGAATGCTGTGGCCTTTGCACTAGGGGAAGCCAAAAGGCAGTTGTCGGCACAATAACCGTAGTTTTAATTAGTATGTCGCCAAATAATTCGTAAGTGACCGGATTGTGCCGTTTACTGTTTTGTCAAGTGAGGGTTTTGCGTCAAGATAATCTTCTTTTAGCCGGCCATCGGGCGCAAAAAAATCTGCAACAGTTAATTCTGTTAAAACATCGCTGGTGTATATTTCTTTAACCGAAAACCCAATCGTATAAGTCGATTCGTTGATTTGAACCGTAATTGTGTATTTTATCCGATGGTAAAACGCCTCACCACGGTTGCGGTAGTAAAATGCATTGGGCCTGTGTCCGTCTATTTTAAATGACGAAGAGGTAACATCATACACATCGTGTGGATACTCGATATCCCTGTTATAATACGCTGCCCACGCTTTCGCTTTTTCAATTATTTTCTCATCTGTTTTTGATGGTTTGTCAAATGTGACACTGCCATAACCTGTCGGTGTCAGCGCCAGGTCCTGCTGTGCAAAACCCGGTACGGAAGCCATCAACAGGAATGTCATTAATATTCTTATCATCGTCGTTGCTTATTATATAAAGATAACGGAAGATTTACAAAATCAAAAGTCCCGCATACTAAACTTGCGGTTGATGCGGTCAAAATAAATGTTATCGTCAGCAAACATGGACTCGAATGTGTTGCCTGAAATCAGATTGCCGGGCGAATCCTGAACAATTGCCGAACCTGTCATGACTATTACCATATCGCATAACTGAAGGGCTAAATCAACATCATGTGTGGAGAATAAGACTCCTTTTGCTGTATCTTTTGACAGTTTCTTCAGCAGCCGCAACAGAGCCGCCTTATGTTGAAGATCGAGATGAGTAGTTGGTTCATCCAAAATCAGCAAACTGGTTTCTTGTGCCAATGCACGTGCAATCATAACCTTCTGCAACTGCCCATCGCTGAGTTCGAAATGCTTTTTTTTCGATAGATGGCTAATTTGTGTGAGTTCGATTGCGTTTGCGATTGCCAAACGGTCTTTTTCGGTCAAAACGCCAAGCCAGTTCGTGTAGGGTTGCCGTCCCAAAGCAATCACTTCGTACGCCGTCAGGTTGCTCGGTGGAAGTTTTTCGGTAAGAACAATGCTAAGTTTCTGTGCCAGCTCCTGCGGACGCAAACTTTGAATATCATGATTATCAATGAAAATTGCGCCTGACAATGGCTGCTGGATTCCGGTCAGTGTCCGAAGCAATGTCGATTTCCCGATGCCGTTTGCTCCAACGAGCGCAACGAGTTCACCGGCATTGACACGTATGTTGACATCCCGGGCGATCACTGTATCTTGTCCGTTTTTACGGTAGCCGATAACTGTATTTTCGGTATGTAGGAGCGCTGTGTGTATCATACCGGTAATTTTCGTTTGCTGACAAGCAGCCAGATTACTACGGGAGCGCCAACAATCGATGTCACGGCATTTATCGGCAGCGTTAGATCGGAGCCGGGCAACTGCGAAACCATATCGCACACCAACATTGTTATCGCTCCAAAAAGGATCGTACTCCAAAATAAGATGTTGTGGTTACTGGTCTGGAACAGTAATTTCGCGATGTGCGGCACCGCCAGGCCGATAAACGCAATCGGACCAGCAAACGATGTGATGCTTCCGGCTAAAATGCTCGTCGCCAGAATGATGAACAACTGCATCCGTTTGAGATTCAGTCCGAGGCTTCGCGCGTAATTCTCGCCCAGCAGTAACGCATTCAACGGCTTGATGCTGAAAAAACTTAGTAACAAACCGAAAAAAACTGCCACACTCAGAATCGATATCGATAACCATGATAAATTTCCCAGATTTCCCATCGACCAGAAGGTGAACTTCTGTAGTTGTTCAGCCGAGCTGAAATAACTTAGTACACCCACGATGGCACTGGTAAAACTTCCAAACATCAAACCCACAATCAGTATTGCCATGGTGTCCCGCAACTTTTGAGACACGAGCAAAACGGCAATCATAACCAGTAAACTTCCCACGCAGGAAGCAGCGATAATACCGTATTGCGATAAAACTACAGGCGACATAAAAGTAGGTAAAAACCCTGCGCCCAGCAGGACAAACGCCACGCCGAGGCTCGAGCCTGAACTGAGTCCGAGGACGTACGGCCCGGCAAGCGGGTTCCTGAAAAGCGTCTGCATCAAAAGTCCGCTGATCGACAGGCCAACGCCAGCCAGTACAGCCGTTATCGCTTTCGGCAGTCGGTAGTTGATGATGATGTATTCCCACGTACTTTTCGATGCCGTGCCGCCGAAAAGGCTTTGCGCAACATCGCCAAACGGAATCGATACCGATCCCAGACTGATGTTTGAGACGAAAAGAAGCATCGTCAGGATAATCAGCGTAATGAACAGGGCGTTATGTTTGCTTAAAAACACTACTGAAGTTTTTCAAAAAAGAACAATTCGTAATCGGGGAGCAGCTCAGGATGGAGAATTTTTACCATATCCTTCAGCACAAGATCAGGACGGTTTGGCGCAAGTTCATAATAGATCACGCCGCCGGTCTTGCCTTTTTTGGTGCTGAATGAATAAACTTTCGCTTCGTTATAAGCCCTAAACTGAGTGTAGTGCGGACTGCTGTCGGCCATTTCCTGCAACGAAGTGAACTGCGCGGGTCCAA
>CAZLWZ010000088.1:0-7015 GCA_964563275.1 uncultured Flavobacterium sp. | reverse complement strand
TGTCATGGTAACATATTATGATCTGGTCCAGCAACAGCAACAACTTTCTGCACTCGATACAACATTGGTAATTTCTCGTCAGCGCCTGCAGTTGGCCGATGACCGGTTCACAATAGGACGGGCTTCTAAACTTGAGGTTTTGAATGCGCAGGTTGATTTAAATACCGACCAGACCTCAATGTTGCGACAAAAGGAACTTTACGCGCAAACGAAAATCAGGTTAAATGAATTGATGGCCCGCGACACTAAGCTCGATTTTAGGGTAGTCGATGAAATTCAGGTGGATAAATTGTTGTTGCTACCAGAGCTTGAAACACTCGCGATGCAACAGAATCCGTTGCTTCAGGCACAGATCATCAGCCGTCGTATCGCTGAACTTCAGCTAAAACAAGTACGCGCAGGCCGGTATCCTACAATAATTGCGAGTACTGGTTACAATTTTAGTGAATCGGAGGCCAGTTTGGGTTTTAACACCCGATCGTCGGCCCAAGGCTGGAACTATGGTTTCAGGGCGACCATGAATATTTTCGACGGTTTCAATCAGAACAGGAACGAGCGAATTGCCAAAATACAGATTGAAAATACCGAACTGTCCATTGCCCAACAAAATCAGGCGATACTTGCCCAATTGGGAACGGCCTATCAAACCTACCTGACCAATATCAGTCTGGTTGATCTCGAAAGCAGAAACGAAGAGATTGCAAAGGAAAACCTGGATATTACGATGACAAAGTTTCGCATAGGGACCATCCCTACAATTGAATTCCGGACTGCGCAACTAAATTACGTCAATGCCACGGTTCGTCTAAGTAACGCGAAGTTTCAGGCTAAAATTTCAGAGATTGCACTAAAAGAATTAGCGGGTAATATCACTTTCTGACGCGGGTCAATATGAGTTATTGATATCATATTGTGCGAAAGCCCGGTTTGCATATATTTTCCAAGTTCATAAGGTCGCTACCTTTCCGGACATTGCTTCCTTTGATAAATACAATTGGATCTATGCAGGATTAAGAGGATTTTGGAAGTGTATCATTGGCATTTACAGCTTAATACCCTCTGGTGGGAAGAACGAAAACTCTGTGGCTCATTGATGGATAACAGCAGAAATCTTGCTACAAAGATCTCGGCACAAAAGGACGATTATTTGTTTATAGCGAATATTAAAAAGGTAAAATTTTGCTTCCTTCCCTACCCTGCAATGATTATATTTGCTGGCTTTAAAATTCCCGCCAAAAATGAAGATCTCGTATAACTGGTTAAAACAATTTATTAAAACCGACTGGAAAACCGATGAAACCGCAGCCCTGCTAACGGATCTCGGCCTCGAGGTTGAAGTAGTCGAAAAATTTCAGTCGGTGAAAGGCGGCCTTGAAGGTGTAGTTGTTGGCCATGTGCTTACGTGCGTCCAGCATCCAAACGCCGACCGTCTCAAAATCACCACCGTCGATATAGGCATAGGTACCCCTATTCAGATAGTTTGCGGTGCAAATAATGTTGCTGTTGGGCAGAAAGTACCTGTGGCTACCATTGGTACCACATTATACGGCAGCGATGGTTCTCCGACCGTTATCAAAAAAGGGAAAATCCGCGATGAAGAAAGCCATGGGATGATTTGTGCCGAGGACGAACTCGGACTCGGGAGCAGCCATGACGGCATAATGGTGCTTGACGATTCGCTGGCACCAGGAACCCCCTGTGCGTCGGTATTTAAGATCGAGAACGACGATATATTTGAAATCGGACTCACCCCTAACCGTGCCGATGCCATGAGCCATTGGGGAACTGCGCGCGATCTTCGTGCGGGCATGTTGCAGAAAAATGTACACGTTGAACTTATTACGCCTTCGGTAAGCAATTTCCGAATCGATAAGAGAACCCTTAAGATCGATGTCAGTGTCAAAGACTCGAAATTGGCACCACGGTATTGCGGTGTAACGATTTCAGGAATATCGGTCAAGGAATCGCCCGAGTGGCTACAGAACCGCTTAAAATCGATCGGACTTACACCGAAGAATAACATCGTAGATGCGACTAATTATGTGATGCATGAACTGGGACAGCCGCTGCACGCGTTCGACGCTGCAAAGATCACTGGGAAAGTCGAGATCAAGACGCTGCCGCAAGGGACTAAATTTGTTACGCTGGACGACATCGAGCGGACGCTGCATGAGGAAGATTTAATGATTTGCGACGAAAAGGGGGCCATTTGTATGGCAGGTGTCTTCGGTGGAAAGAATACGGCAGTTGCCGAAGGAACCAACGCTATTTTCCTCGAGAGCGCTTACTTCAATCCTGTTTCAATCCGTAAAACCGCCAAACGGCATGGGCTGAATACCGATGCTTCTTTCCGGTTTGAGCGCGGCATCGACCCTACCATCACCGAATACGCACTTAAACGCGCCGCTTTACTTATACAGGAAGTCGCGGGGGGCGAAATCACGTCCGACATCACCGATATTTATCCAAAGAAAATTGAGGATTATCAGGTGTTGCTGAATTTTGCCAAGACAGCAAAAATCATTGGTCAGGAGCTGCCAAAGGAAACAATTAAAAAAATATTGGTATCGCTGGATATAAAGGTCAATAGCATTTCCGATGCGGGTCTTGGTTTAACCGTACCCGCCTACCGGGTCGATGTACAACGCGACATTGACGTGGTTGAAGAAATATTACGTGTTTATGGATATAACAACATCAACTTTACTAAAAAACTGAACGCGACGGTCGCGAATTCGCCTCGTACCGAAGATTTTAAAGTGCAGAATATTATCGGGTCGTTGCTCACGGGCCACGGCTTTCACGAGATGATGGCAAACTCGCTGACAACTCCTGTTTATACGGCACTTTCCACTGATTTAAAGGAAAATTATAACGTGGCAATGCTGAATCCTTTGAGCCACGATTTATCGGTATTACGACAGTCGATGCTTTTTGGTGCACTCGAAGCGGCTTCATATAATATCAACCGGCGAAACTCCGATATTAAACTTTTCGAGTTCGGAAAGACTTATCACAATCATCCCTCAGGTTACGAAGAAAAAAAGCATCTGACACTGGTAGCGACAGGGAGCCGGACTTCCGAAAGCTGGACCGGCGCCCAAAAACCATCGGATTTCTTTTTGTTCAAGGGGTATGTATCAGGAATCCTATCCCGACTCGGCATCGAGAAAACGCAGCACCAGCCGGTATCTTCAGACATTTTTGCCGAAGGCATTGCTTTGACCGTTGCAAATGAGGTAATCGTTGAATTCGGGACTATTAAAAAATCGATTTTAAAACATTTTGACATCAAACAAGAGATCCTGTTCGCCGATTTTAACTGGACGCTTGTACTTAAACTGATTTCCAACAAAATAAAATTTGCCGGAATCCCGAAGTTTCCCGAGGTACGGCGTGATCTTGCATTGCTCGTCGATCAGGAAGTGGCTTTTGGCTCAATTTACAGGACTGCACGACAAACCGATAAATCATTGCTGAAAGAGATAAACCTGTTTGATGTTTACGAAGGACCGAGCCTTCCACAGGGTAAAAAATCGTATGCGGTAAGTTTCGTTATTCAGGACACGTCAAAAACCCTGACCGATGCCCAGGTCGATAAATTGATGGGTAAACTGCGCGCTAATCTTGAGAACGAACTTGGCGCGAGTCTTCGCTGATAAAACTCCCGCAATTGCGGGATTTTTTATAGCATCTTACGGGCTTTTTCGAGATCTTCCGGTGTGTCGATGCCGATACTTGCCTCGTCGGTTTCAACCATCCTGATTCGTTTTCCAAACTCGAGATAGCGCAATTGTTCAAGTTTTTCAGATGCTTCGAGCGATTTCATCGGCAAACTGTGGAATTCCATCAGCGCCTGCTTTCGAAAAGCGTAAATCCCGATATGCTGGAAGTACCTTACGCCCGCCTGTTTATCCCGGGGATATGGGATAACCGAACGCGAAAAGTACAAAGCATTGCCACTTTGGTCCACTACCACTTTGACATTGTTAGGATTGTTTATTTCCTCTTCATCGGCAATCCGACGCATTAGCGATGCCAGATCAATGTCCCGGCCATGATCGCTTTCAAATACCTTCAGCAATGACGCCAGCGCCTCCTTGTTTAAAAAAGGTTCGTCGCCCTGCACATTGACCACAATATCGCAGTCCATGTTAAATACAGCTTCGGCAATGCGATCGCTACCCGATTCGTGTTCACGGATGCTCATCACAGCTTTTCCGCCCTTGTTAGTGATTTCATTAAAAATGATATCGGAATCAGTCGCGACAAAGACTTCATCAAACAAACCGGTCGCGATCGCCGCTTCGTAGGTTCGCGTTATGACGGTTTTTCCACCGAGATCCTGCATCAGTTTTGCAGGAAACCTGGTAGAAGCATAACGAGCGGGAATAACAGCTATAATTTTCATCCGTGGAGTTTTTTCATTTGGCTAAAGATACGGAAATGCTATTCGGCAAAAGCGTCATCCTTAAACCCTATCAGGTATAATTTTTCTTTTGCACGTGTAATGGCCGTGTACAACCAGCGGACGTAATCGCGGTCGATCCCGTTGGGAAGGTAGGGTTGCTCTATGAAAACGGTGTTCCATTGGCCGCCCTGCGATTTATGGCATGTTATTGCGTATGAGAATTTTACCTGAAGTGCATTGAAGTATTCGTTTTCCTTAACCTTTTGAAACTTTTTGTAACTGCTGCGCTCATCAGCATAGTCTTTCATCACTTCCTGATACAATTGGTTCGACTGTTCGTATGTCAGTGATGCCGACTCACTGACGGTCGTATCAAGAAGTACAATCGTCTCAAGCGGCCGCTGGTTCGGGTAATCAATCATTCTGACCTTAACCTTCGCGAATTTAAAGCCGTACAGTTCCTGAATGCTAAAAATTTCCAGCACTTCTACAATGTCGCCATTGGCGATAAATCCGGCTTCATCACTGTCTTTTAACCAGAAGTAGTTGTTTTTGACGACCATCAGGTAATCGCCGGTTGAAAGATCGCTCTCTTTGTCTAAAATACGCGTTCGTATTTGCTGGTTGTACTGATTCGCCCTTTTATTGGAGCGGACAATAAACGCGGTGTCTTCTATGCTGTAGTTGCCGTACGCCGAATTTATAGCGTCCTGAATGTCATAACCATCGGTCAGGCGGACAATATCGCTAAAAGGTTTAATATCGAAATTAAAATCAGTTATCATATCGTCGTCGAGCAAGTCCCGAAGCACGGTAGCATTGTGCAGGATGCCGGAATTTTCCTCCTGCCGCATGACTTCGTCGAGTTCAATCGAGATGACCGATTTATCGAAATGCAAACTCAGGCTTTCGGTGTCGAGTGCAGGGCTCACATCGAGGTTGACCGGAGGAAGTTGCGCCGTGTCGCCAAGAAGGATCATCTTGCAATTGGTTCCTGAGTAAACATAGGACATCAGGTCGTCGAGAAGCGATCCGTTCTGGTACATTTTTGAATCGGAGTCTGAATCTGAAATCATCGACGACTCATCAACAATGAAAAACGTATTCTTGTGCTTGTTTTGCTGCATCGTGAAACTCACGCCGCCACCTGCCACTTTCTTCGGGAAATAAATTTTCTTATGGATTGTACACGCCGGCTTGTTTGAATAATTCGCAATCACTTTTGCGGCACGGCCTGTCGGGGCGAGTAAAACGTATTTCATTTTGATATTCACGAGATTGTTTACGAGTGTAGAAATCACTGTTGTTTTTCCCGTTCCGGCGTAGCCCTTGAGTACAAAAACCTCGTTGGTGTTGCCGTTGGTAACGAAATCTGATATCAGTTGAAAAAAAAGATCCTGTTTGTGCGTAGGATTAAAGGGGAAATTATGCCGCAAAATTTTATAGAACTGGCTGACGCTCATTAAGTCGAGTTTGTATAGTTTGGAATTCAAAGATAGGCATCAATTTATGCGCAGGCCACTCCGTAAATGAAAATTATTGTAAGTTTGTCGGGCCGCAATATCTACGGCCGATAAAATTTCATCCGAGTACATGACGGGACAGAATTCGAGTATTGTTGAGAAAAACTATAAGAAACTGATCATGCGCCTGTCGCTGAATGGCTTCTCGTATTGTATACATGATACCTTGCAGAATAAGGCGCTCACAGTGGAATCGGTCTCTTTTTCGGAATACCCAAAGACCTCACGTGTCGAAGATCATTACACAAAAGCATTTCAGGACATAGACGATCTTTCGCAAAGTTATGACGAGGTGATTGCCCTTCATGACAACAGCCTCAATACCTTTGTGCCAAAGGCATTGTTTGACGCCGATTTTATGGGAAACTATCTTCAATACAATACGAAGGTGTTTGAAACCGATTTTTTCGCGTATGACGAACTGCCAAACTATGAGATCAATCATGTATATATTCCGTATGTCAATCTCAATAACTTTCTGATAGATCAATTCGGAACGTTTGACTATCGCCACAGCAATACTTTATTGGTTTCGTCGCTTTTAGACCAGTCAAAAAATGTGGATGAAAAGCAGATGTTCGTCCATTTTGACATTTCGTGTTTTCAGGTGGTGGTTGTGCAGAATCAGAAATTGCTGCTATTCAATTCATTTGATTATACTACGAAAGAAGATTTCATTTATTATCTGTTGTTTACTGCCGAACAACTAAATCTAAATCCCGAGACCTTTCAGTTATTCTTAGCCGGAAAAATATCAGAAGACTCAGACCTGTTCCAGATCGCTTACAAGTATGTACGTCATGTGTCTTTGCATGATGTTTCGTCGCTGGTGGCGCAGACGCAGTTTAGTGAGGCCCAATGCAGGGAGCACTATATATTACTACAATCGTGAGGATCATATCTGGAAAATACAAAGGACGTAGGATCAACCCACCGAAGAATTTACCGGTGCGGCCCACGACCGATATGAGCAAAGAAGCATTATTTAATGTGCTGAACAATCATTACAACTTCGATTCACTGCACGTGCTGGATTTATTCGCCGGCACCGGAAACATCAGTTATGAGTTTGCATCGCGAG
>CAZLWZ010000087.1:0-7020 GCA_964563275.1 uncultured Flavobacterium sp. | reverse complement strand
CCCATAGCATCTAGTCCGCCAGACTCAACTGCATCCGGAATTCCGTCGTTATCGGAGTCAAGATCAAAAAGGTTAGAAACCCCGTCAAGATCATAATCACAATAATCCTGGCGGATGGTAATATCATCAAGGGCAAGATCATTACCGTTTCCTCCGGTCGCGTTGTTGATAAAGCGAATTAGGAACGATGTCACGTTGCCGAGATTGACGCTGGTCGTAAAATTTTGCCATTGCGAGATCGCACACGTATTATTTCCTGTGTTTGTGCCACATCGTCCTATATTGCCCGTGTTAAAGGTTGAGACGATGGCATCATTTTCCAGATCGATGAACTGTACGGTGATGTTTGGGAGTATCGTCCCTGCGTAGGCCGCCTGGCTCATAATATTAAGAGCCCAGAAGGAATATGTCAATGGCACGTTTGGCATGATTCCGCTGATAGTGGTTTCGTAGAATACCTGTGGGGTATATGACGCATTGAATATGGCCATTCGTCCATTCACGTCTCCGGGGGTGTGATCCTGCTGCCGTGTCCAGTTAGTCGAAGACCAGGTTGCTGTATTTGTAGCGTCGCCTGCAGGACCACTAATACTATAGTTTACCGTGTATTCGCCATCGTTCAGACTCCAGTCGCCCTGATCGGGACATGCGGTGCTGTTAGTTCCCACTATTCCGTCCTCGTAGCAATAAGAAGTTATGGCGCCCGGGATATTTATACTGATTCTACCGCGTGTTGTACCGGCACCGAAGGTCTCGTTAAGATATAAGTGACCGGCTGTTTGGGCAATCGGCGAATCGATACAGTTTGCCTGCTCATCAATATCGAGTATTCCATCATTGTCATCGTCAATGTCAATGTTATCACTGATTCCATCGCCGTCAGTATCTGGATATGTTCTTACAGCAAGTCCTGTAATTGCAAAATCAAACGGATCTTCATTTTGATCGTCATTAATTATAGTTAGGACCGCGTTTTTAATTCCCACTGTAGTTGGTGCAAAACTGACTTCAAATGTTGTCGAGCCGTTTGTGCCTACCGAGGTTGCCGGAGGCGTGACTACTGAAAAGCTTCCAGCGTCGGGGCCTGAGAAAGTAATTTCACCAATATTTAGTGCTGTCGCGCCGGTATTTCGAATTGTATAAGTTACGATAACAAAACCATTATCAATCGAAACGGTACCAAAATCGGTATTGTCAAGCGCATTTGGCGTCATATCGCCATCGTTAATATTTACACCTGCAGAGTTGACACTGATTTCAGGGTTAGAGCCTATTCCGCGGATGGTAAAGGTATAGGGATTCTTATCTGTTGTGTTGTTATAAACCCGGACCGTTGTTGTTCGGTTGCCCAGCGCAGCCGGGTCGAACGTGATGGTAAAGGTTGTCTCGCCTCCAACGGGAACCATTGGAGCCGGGGCCGCAGTTACGGTAAAATCGCCTGCGTTGCCACCCGTAATAGTTATTGTTCCGACGGAAAGAGGCTCCGTCGATGTTGGCGGGTTTTGAATAGTAAAAGTTCTCGTACGTGTACCACCGGTTACGTGTGCACCACCGAAATGCGTCCAATCATTCAGATTCGGTGTGGTGTCGCCATTGGCTATAACCGTAGCATTACCTAAAATATTTATACCCGGTGCAGCACCTGTACCTACAACAGTAAAAGTATACGGATTTTCATCGCCGTCATCGTTTGCAATTGAAATTACCGCCGTTCTAATTCCGCCGCCCACTGGTGTGAAAGTAATTTCGAAAGGTGTGGAACTGTTGGTATTGACTATCGGAGCAGGGTTTACAGTGACTGTAAATTCAGAGGCATTAGCACCTGTTATTGTTATTGCTCCGATAGAAAGCGGTGTGGTTGCGCCTGCCATATTTCGTATCACGAACGGACGGGTAACAGTTCCGATCCCGCTGGCGGCAGTTCCGAAATCAGTAAAGTCAATAGTACTCGGTGCAGTATCGCCATTTAGGATCGTAAAACCATTGCCAGTCACTTCAATTTCAGAATTTGAGCCCCGCCCCTGAAGTGCGAAGTTGTATGGATTCTCGTTCGCATCGTTATTGATAATAGAAATTGCCGCTGTTCGCAACCCTGTGGCACTAGGGTTAAATGTAACTACGAAGTTTGTGCTCGCGCCTGCTGCCACAGTTGGTGCGGGTGCCGTTGTGACAGAAAAGTCCCCGGCATTAGCTCCTGAAAATGTGACTGCTCCGATGGTAAGGGTAGATCCTCCTGAATTTTCGATAGTGAAGGTTCTTTGGATTAATCCTGATGTTATATCTGCAGAGCCAAAATCGGTGTTATCTGTAGTGCTGGGAGTAGTGTCGCCATCGGCTATTGTATTGCCATTCCCGCGAATGTTAATTTCTGGTTGGGTATTCCACGAAAGGATAACGCGGCCGTTGGCACCTGCGCCACCAGTTCGTGTGCCGCTGCTTCTGTTCGCACCGCCACCGCCGCCACCAGGTGTTGTTGCATTAAACCCGTTTCCGTTTGCGTTATACCTACCGTCGCCACCATTACCACCATCTGTGGGTGCAGTCGCTCCGGTTGAGTTTGTCGCGTTATTTCCATTGGCATCGGTTCCGGCAGAAGAGCCGCCGCCGCCGCCATAATAGATATTCCAGAATAAAATGGTATCATAACCGGCGTTACTACCATTTCCTCCACTGTATCTCACATCTCCGACCGAGGCCGCGGCAGAACCGCCGTTAGCACCGTTCGTATTATTATTTCCTGCGCTGTTACCGCCTTTTGCCATTACAGTGGCGGCATTCATAAAATAGGAATCTCCACCGGGATTGGTGTTGGTACTTCCGGCGCCAACACGTACCTGATAGGTTTGTCCGGGAACCACCGTCACTACTTTTCTTGCATATGCGCCTCCGCCTCCGCCACCACCCTGTCCGTTCGTTGTGCGCTGACCACCGCGTCCTCCCGCTCCCCATGCCTCAACAGTAACCGAAGTGACACCTGCCGGTGCGGTCCAGTTTGTGTTACCGGCGTTGTTAAACGTTTGCGATTGTGCGACGGATAGTAATGGAAAACAAAAGGCTATACATGCAATGAGCATTTTTTTGTGCAAAGTAATTTTCCCCATATATATTATATATTACGTTTCTGGTACAGCATTAGTTGTTTTATGGGCCGCAATTTTCTCACTTTCAACGTTTAAAAAACGCTTTCTTCAGGTGTAGGTTGAAGCCTATTTTAACAATTAAACAAGTTCAAAAATAATTTTATATTCCAATAAAAAAAATTTTTTATTCGATAAACTGCAAAAAAAGTCGATAAAGTGTATGAAATGGTCGTTTTCTGTAATCTTAATCTTATAGTACGACGGATTGTCTGCCGTAGAATTCATCGAACTAAATGAAGTTATTAACGATGAATTGTTAACAAAACGTCGGGCATCGGCCTCGCGACGACAAAAAATCTTACAAATTCAGAGTGGGCGAAGCGACCTTTTTGCTGTTTTTGCCCTTTTTAGAGTATTTGCAGAGAGGAGTAGCAAAAAGAAGTTCAGGGTTTCATTTTGATGATGGCCACCGTAAAAAAGAAAACGGTTTGGCATTTGCCAAACCGTTTCATAAAAAGTAGCGAGAGGGAGATTTGAACTCCCGACCTCAGGGTTATGAATCCTGCGCTCTAACCGACTGAGCTACCTCGCCATTTATCGGTTGTTTGCGTCTCTGAACGCGGGGGCAAATATAAAACTAAAAATAAAGGCTGCAAAGAATATAATCAGAAAAAAAAATAAATTTGAAAATCGATTTTATCTAAGTTAAATTATATATATTTCCGAAAAATTACCGCACACAATGAATGTTAAAGTACGTTATGAAATGGAGTTCCAGGTTAACTCGTCACCGCAGTTACTCTACCAATATATATCGACTCCTTCCGGGTTATCGGAGTGGTTTGCCGACAATGTAAATTCGCGTGGAGAATATTTTACATTTATCTGGAACGATTCAGAAGAGCGCGCGAGGCTAACATCTAAAAAATCTGGTGAAAAAGTAAAGTTCCGTTGGATAGACGACAACGACAAGGATACCGATTTCTATTTTGAGCTTCGCATTATAGAGGATGAAATTACTAAAGATGTGTCGTTGATGATAATTGATTTTGCCGATGAAGAGGAGCTGGATGAAGCCAAGCTGCTATGGGAAAATCAGGTGTCCGACCTAAAACATGTTATAGGTTCAGTATAGAAACTGACTTAATAAAACTATCTTTGCCCTTTTTTATTGGCTTTTTTTATGATTAATCTGGACGGAGAAATAACTCCATACGAGAACTGTCTGAGTGCCGATAACAGAGCCTTCTTATTTGGTGATGGCGTTTTCGAAACATTAAAGATTGTTAACGGTAAAATACTTTTTTTTGAAGACCATTATTTCCGACTGATGTCATCGATGCGGATCATCCGAATGGAAATCCCGATGTCTTTCACGATGGAATACCTGGAACAACAGATTTTAGTAACGGCGCGGGCCAATTCGTGCGAAGCATCGGCACGGATTCGTCTTACTGTTTTTAGAAGGCCCGGGGGGCGATACCTACCGGCAACCAATGATGTTTCCTACCTGATTACATCCGAACCGATATTGTCAGGTTATTCTGCGTCCGCGGTAAATTATGAAGTAGATCTTTTTAAAGATTTTTACGTCACACGACAGCTACTTTCAACGCTGAAGACTACCAGCAGGTTGCAAAATATCACGGCATCGATTTATGCTGCTGAAAACGGACTTCAAAATTGTCTTCTGTTAAATGACACGAAGAACGTTTCCGAGGCGATTACGGGGAATATTTTTATGCGGACCGGAAACAGTGTTGTTACACCACCACCCAGCGAAGGCTGCATCAACGGCGTTATGCGAAAACAGGTGATTTCTCTTATAAAGAACAAGGGGGGATTCGAAATCAGCGAGGTGCCTATTTCACCGTTTGATCTGCAAAAGGCCGATGAAATGTTTTTAACCAATGTTATTGCGGGTGTGCAATCGGTGACGAAATACAGGAAGAAGAATTATGGCAATGATCTGGCGATGGAACTACAGTCGGAACTAAATAATATGATTCTAGTTTAGCAGAGGATTCTCAGGGGCGTTCGACCAGATCGCATATTCGCCGCCAAGTTCGAGAATTTTTTCTTTCCAGAAGTCGCTTGTCGCTTTTCCGATGATTTTATTCTGATACATATTTTCTGACACTATCCAAGAGTTCGAATTCAATTCTGCTTCCAACTGATTTGCTTCCCAGCCGGTATATCCAAGGAAGAAGCGAATATTATCTTTTTTGATCTGCCCGTCGTTGATCAGTTTTTTAGTCAGCTCAAAGTCACCACCCCAGAAAATTCCGTTCGAAATCTCAATACTGTTCGTTATCAAGTCGGGAATATTGTGGATAAAATACAAATTATCCTGCTCGACCGGACCACCGTTAAAAATCTTGAAGTTTGCTTCAACATCTGGTACAAGATCGTTGATTGTGTAGTTAAGGGGTTTGTTTATAATGAATCCGACAGAGCCTTCAGGATTGTGGTCGGCAAGTAAAATGACTGACCGGTTAAATGACACATCTCCTATTATCGAAGGTTCGGCAATGAGCAAATGTCCTTTTTTGAGTTTTTCTGAAATCATTTTGCTGCAATTTTATTTAAATTTAACTAAAAAATTATTCGAGAGCCAAAAATATTTTACAAATTTTTACAAAAAAGCCTTCCGTTAGGGAAGGCTTTTCTATATCATATCGCTACGCTATTATTAATTTACTGATCCTTCGAGATCTGCACCAGCCTTAAACTTTACAACATTTTTAGCCGCAATCTGAATAGTTTTGCCTGTTTGAGGGTTTCTACCATCCCTTGCAGCTCTGTTAGAAACTGACCAAGATCCAAATCCTACCAATGAAACACGACCACCTTTCTTCAAGGTTTCGCCAACATTATTTAAAAATGATTCCAAAGCTGCCTTTGCCGCCGATTTTGAAATTCCTGCATCTGCAGCAATAGCATCGATTAATTCTGATTTGTTCATAATAATAGTTATTAATTGTTGGTTAAACATTATGTTAATAAAACAAATTTAAAAGGAAATCCGTACCGGGCAAGTGTTTTCAGGGGTTTTTACCTTTTTTGTTGATAACTTGAAGGTATTGTTGATAAAGCGACTTGCAAATGTCGAATATACTGTAAAATCAGCATCTATAAGGCTTAGCACGCAATGGCATCATCCGAAAAGCTCATGCCATTCATTAACTCACCCGCGGTCATCGCTTTTTTGCCGGCCATCTGTAGGCGCTTAATTTTAATCAGTTCACCCCTGGCCGCAATTTTCAACTCTTTTTTGGATGAAAGAATAGTGCCGACCTGTGCATCGGTTTTCTGGTCGATAATTTCGGCTTCGAGGATTTTCACGGACCATTCCTGTTCCTTATCGCGAAACAGGCACCACGAGGCCGGATATGGTGAGAGTCCGCGAATCATGTTATACACTTGCTGCGCAGGCTGATCCCAATTAATCCGACAGTTGTCTTTGTTTAGTTTTGGTGCCATCCTTAATTCGTCGCTTTCCAGTTGCTGAACCGTATTGACCTCGCCTGCAGCTATAAGATTTAAGGTGTTTGCTACCGCAATCTTTCCCAGTTCCATCAGCCGGTTGTGTAACTGCCCTGCGTTCTCGTCAGGAAAAATTTCAAGCTCCGACTGGAGGATGATTGCACCGGTATCGATTTTGTCGTCGATGAAGAACGTGGAGACACCCGTTTTTCTCTCGCCGTTGATAATTGCCCAGTTAATCGGTGCCGCACCCCGGTATTGAGGCAACAACGACGCGTGCAGATTGAAAGTTCCATATTGCGGCATTCTCCAAACCGCTTCAGGCAGCATCCTGAATGCGACCACGACATTTACATTGGCCTCAAGCGATTCGAGTTCCGATAGAAAGCCGGGATCTTTTAAACTGGTTGGCTGCATAAGCCTTAAGCCTTTGTTAAGTGCATATTCTTTTACC
>CAZLWZ010000086.1:0-7020 GCA_964563275.1 uncultured Flavobacterium sp. | reverse complement strand
AACAACTTTTCAGCCATAATTATTCCGAAGAAAAGCCTGGAAAAGGGTCAGATCGAACAACTGCGTTCTATTTTACAAGGTATTAACCATGTACCACTTTACGGACTGGACTCAGATGCTGCAGTTGCATGAGGTTTAATATGTCATAAAGCCACGGTCGTACAATTGATGCTTCTGAAGATTTTCGCGGTATAAGACAAAGAATACCCTATTTTCGCGTGGCAGACAGTACAATAAAAAGCCGGGAAACCCAAAGTAGTTGGTGATCTCGTTATAGGTTGAGTCGCTAACGTCGTGCTTTAAAATTTCGGCTTCAACTAATTGTTCACTTTTAAAACGAAACGGTTCATCGCGATGATCGAGCTCAAAATATTTGGCAGCAAGCTCTACCTCATCCCCATCAAAAATTAAACGAAATCGCAACTCCTTCATGACTCCTACTATTTCCAATTAGTGTCGTTCGGCTTTTCGATAAATAACTACGACAGCCACAAAACAACCAATTGCTGCCGCAAACGTCACGTAAGGCAGGTAGGTTTTTCCCTCCTGAAGCAGGACATATGTTATAAGTAATATAGCCATCCCTTCAAAAGTATGCGCCATGAGACTTAAGGTTTTGTTGACCGATTTCCGTCGGATAATGTAGATGAAATATCCAATCAAAATTAAACCAAAACATAGAATAACACCCCCGATAAAAGGATGATGCGCAATTTTATCAATGCCCTTCAAAGTCAGCAGGCATCCCAGAAGCACATGATGAAATGCTTCTATGACAGTCTTTTTTCCACTCATAATAATCGGATCAGCTTAGAACAAACATAAGAAATTAATCCTCAAGATTTTCCGCGGACCTAAATTATAAGATCGGACGTACAGTCGAAAACGGCACAGTAAAATAAAAAAGCTTAATTTGGCTACAATTACCGAGATATGGATTATGTAAAGTACAACAGCGGGGCATGGGATGGCTATGTCGACAAAAAAGATAAATGGACTATACCTGTTACCGACAGCGATATTGCCCGCGCACGATCTGGTCAGTGGGACATTGTCCTTACTCCGCTAAAGCCAGTGCCGCACGATTGGTTTGGTGAACTTCGGGGCAGTAAAATTCTCGGACTGGCATCGGGCGGAGCACAGCAGGGCCCTATACTGGCTGCCGCCGGTGCCGATGTCACTATTTTCGACAATTCGGTGAAACAACTTCAGCAGGATAAAACTATAAGCGACCTGCACGCACTGAACATTAAAACAATTCAGGGGGACATGCGAGATTTGTCGGCGTTTGCCGATGAATCTTTCGACATTGTCTTTAATCCTTGTTCGATTTTATTTGTCGATAATGTACTGCCGGTTTGGCGGGAGTGCTACAGAATACTCAAACCCGGTGGAATCCTGATGTCAGGACTGATTAACCCTATCTCAATGCAACTCGAGCAGTTGGATAACCGTTTCCAGCTGGTTTACGCGCAGCCTTATTCCGATATAAAGTCACTTCCTGATAATAAACTTGAAGAATTGAAAAACGACAATGAACCACTTATTTTTGGCCATAGCCTGAGCGACCAGATCGGTGGGCAGCTTACTGCGGGCTTTGTTTTGACCGATATGTATGAAGACAACTATGGCGATGATAAGTTGGATAACTTCTTTCCATCCTTCATCGCCACGCGTGCAGTAAAACACGAGTTCCAATAACAAAACGCATCCTGCTGCCGAATGTGGATTTATTCCAACTGATTTGATGAGGCGAAAAAAACATATATTTGCCACTAAAACTGATTCTTTCAATCATGAAAACATTCTTTACCATCATTGCTGCTATGTTTATGACAGTGGCGTATTCACAAACCAATCAAAAAGCCATAATCAAAACCAATATATATTGCGACCATTGTAACGAATGTGAGACGTGCGGCCAGAAATTTGCCTCTTCAATGTACAAAATTCGTGGAGTAAAAATGTACGACTTAAATGCCGAAGAAAATACCATCACCGTCTACTACAACTCCAAAAAAACGGATCTTCAGTCAATTAAAAGCGGCATTAGCTTGATTGGTTACGATGCAGATGAGGTAAAAGCCGACGAAACCGCATATTCTCAACTTGACGCCTGCTGTAAAAAAAATTAATAACTTCTCCACCCACTCTTTATTACCGCGTTATTTGCGCCAATCTTGTGAGGCACCTTTAAAATTGCTATTTTAGCCACTTCTTCAATGGAAGTAAATCACACACAAACTACCCAACTTTATTTTTTATGCAACATATCATTGACCGGTTTATTAAATACGTAAAAATCGATACAGAATCGGATCCAAATTCAGATACGACACCAAGCACAAAAAAACAATTTGATCTGGCAAACCTGCTTGCCGACGAACTAAAATCCATTGGCATGACGGATGTGTCCATCGATGACTATGGATATGTTATGGGAACATTGCCCTCAAATGTCGAACACGAAGTTCCCGTGATTGGTTTTGTCTCTCATTTTGACACAAGCCCCGATTTCTCAGGCGCCAATGTAAATCCACAGATAATTCACGACTATGACGGAGAGGATATCGTGCTGAACAAAGATCAAAACATCATCCTTTCACCTTCTTATTTCAATGATCTCCTACACTATAAAGGACAAACATTGATTACCACCGATGGAACAACATTGCTGGGTGCCGATGACAAAGCGGGACTAACCGAAATCGTCTCGGCTATGGAATATCTGATTCAGCATCCCGAAATCAAACATGGAAAAATCCGGGTAGGGTTTACGCCGGATGAAGAAATCGGACGCGGCGCCGACAAATTCGATGTGGAAAAGTTCGGCGCAAAATGGGCTTATACGATGGACGGAAGCCAGATCGGCGAACTCGAATACGAAAATTTTAATGCGGCCGGTGCCAAGTTGATCTTTAAAGGAAAAAGTGTTCATCCCGGCTATGCCAAAGGCAAGATGATCAATTCGATGCTGATCGCCCATAAGTTCATCAGCAAACTTCCAAAGAAAGAAATTCCGCAGGAGACAAACGGTTATGAAGGTTTTTTCCATGTAACCAATATTTCCGGAAGCATTGAGGAGACGAAGGTGGAGCTGATTATCCGCGACCATGATGCCAAAAAATTCAAAAAACGCAAAAACAGGATAATTGAAATTGTTGCGAAGATCAACAAGAAATTCGCCGATCAGTTTGGCGACGATATTGTCTCGCTTGAAATTAAAGACCAGTATTATAATATGAAGGAGATGGTCGAGCCTATGATGTTCATTGTAGATTTAGCCGAAAAAGCGATGCGCGAACTTGGAATTCAGCCGCTGATAAAGCCAATTCGCGGCGGCACCGACGGAAGCCGTCTCTCCTACATGGGATTGCCATGCCCTAATATTTTCGCCGGAGGCCACAACTTCCACGGAAAGTATGAGTATGTACCGGTCGAAAGTATGCAGAAAGCAGTAGATGTTATCGTAAAAATAGCAGAACTGACAGCAACAACCGATTTTTTACAGCATAAGCCCGTTGCCGACGAGGAAAAGGAAAAGAAAAAATCGAAAAAGAAGGATGATGGAAAAAAACATTGATAAATCAAAATGGGAGCCATCAGTCGAAGCATTAAAATCTATTATCGCTAAAACCGGGCTTGTTGAAACCCTTAAATGGGGTGTGCCAACTTACACCTGTGAAGGTAAAAACCTGATTGGCATCAATGCATTCAAAGACTACGTGGGAATCTGGTTCTTTAATGGAGTTTTCCTAAAAGACGAGTCGAAAAAACTTGTCGATAACGCTACAACCGCGAAGGCGATGCGTCAATGGCGGTTCACCTCTGTCGAGGAAATCCTGAATAACGAACAATTGATTTTAAGCTATGTGGAGGAATCTATTGACAATCAGAGGTCGGGACTGGTTCTAAAGCCTGAAAAAAAAGAGACCGTTATTTCTGATTTCTTCCAACAGCACCTCGATTCCGATGCCGCCTTTGCTGAAGCCTTTAGCAAATTTACGCCTGGAAAACAGCGCGAATTTACGGAACATATCGATGGCGCAAAGCGAGAGGACACAAAACATGCGCGGATGGATAAAATTAAGCCTATGGTGCTTGCAGGAATAGGGCTGCACGACAAATACAGATAAAAAAAAACCTCCGGCCGGAGGTTTTTTTATACAGTGCTTGTTACTTCTTGACAGCCGGTGCGTTGTGCTTCGCGCTGAGCTCCATCGAAATGGCAGATCGTTCCATCTTTAATTTACCTGACATTGTTTCGATAACAACAGTCGTTTCGGCAATTTCGGCAATTCGGCCATGAATGCCGCTCTTAGTGATAATCCTGTCGCCTACCTTCAGCGCGCTCTCGAACTCACGTTCTTTTTTCGCCCGCTTTTGTTGTGGAAGTATCATAAAAAAATACACCACGACAAACATTAATATAAACGGTAGAAAATTTTGAATCTGTTCCATAAAAAAGTTGTGTTTTATCCTGCAGGCGGCGCCTCAACAGTTGCTTTAATAGTAAGTTTTTCGACACCTGCCGCAGAATTGGTGGTAAGGGTCACGGTTTTTTGCTGTTGTCCTTTCTGGCTCCCTGAGTTATAGGAAACCTTGATCTTTCCGGATTCGCCCGGTTTAATCGGCTCCTTTGGATACTCGGGTACGGTACAGCCACATGATCCCTGCGCTTTGGTTATGATAAGGTCGGCGTCCCCGGTGTTCGTAAATGAAAACGAATAATCGGCATTACCACCACTTTTCAAAGTCCCAAAATCATGAACATCTTTTTCAAACGTCATTACAGGATACTTTCCGTCGGCAGGTGCCGTCGCTTCGGCAATAGCAGGTTCGGTGGTAGTTGCTGCCGGCTCATTAGCAGGTGCTGTGGCAATAGGCTGTACATCATCCTTGATCTTCGATGTCGCACTTTCTTTACAGGATGTAGCCATGACGGCCAGTACAGAGAAGACTAAAACAAATTTTCTGGTCATGATAATAATAATTTACATTAGGCCTCGGCCCGTTTTTAATAATTTATTGTTTGTTTGAAATTCCTTCACAAGGTTATCCAAAATTCCGTTGATAAAAATACTGCTTTTTGGTGTAGAATATTCCTTCGCTATCTCGAGATATTCATTAATTGTAACTTTTACGGGAATCGACGGGAATTTTAGAAATTCACAAATGGCCATCTTCAAAATTATGGTATCGATTTCCGCAATACGTTCTGTATCCCAGTTCGGCGTCTTATCGATATACTCTTTCGCCAGATCGGCTTCATTGAGAACCGTTTTCCTGAAAAGATTCGACACAAATTCCCTGTCTTCAGTATCTTTGTAGAGCTTCGGAACACGAAACGAATCATCGCCGCGCTGCAACGCCTTCAACTGTTTTATTATCTGTGTGTTTACGAGCGGAATATCGTCAACCCACGTCAGCTTATGGTCCTCCAGGTAATCATACAGCTTCTCGTTGGGAGCAATCAAATCCATGAACACGTCCACTACAAACTGCCGGTCTTCTTCAAAACTGTTGACACGGTTTCGCATATAATGTTCATATTGGCTGCTTTTCTTGATCTCGTTGAGCAACAGCAATATGTAATCGTCGTTCTGCAACCAATTATTGATTTTCCGATTTTCCAGTGCGATGCTTAACGAGTTGTTCCCGTCGAGCATCCGGATCACCTCATTGTTGATGAACTTTTGGTTTGGATTTCGCTCTTCGGCGGTAGCCAAGTGCTTTTTAGACGATTTCTGAAGAAAGACTGCCTCGGCCTTGACAATTTCCACTAATGACGAGAGCATGATCAGATACAGGTCCTGAAGACTGTCGATGCTGTAATGCAAAAACTTTTCTTCTTTATCAATATTATCGGATCCGTTTTGGTGCATCGCATAAATCGATTGCATTACTTTAACCCGGATATGTCGCCTGTTTAACACCTGTAAGAACTTTTAAAAATTAGAGGAGCGAAAGAAATTCTTTCGCTCCGCAAAAATAATAATAATATCGAAACGCCTCTAATCTTATTTGGCGTTTTGTTTTTTCCTCTCTGCTATCCGGCTCTCTGCGAGTTGCAATGCAGCCTGGTATGTCGTCATGTTGTTCGCATCGGCATAATGGAAGATTTCGAGCGTCGTGTTATAGATGTTCTCAGTTCTTCTAAGAGCTTCAGCTTTGTCGTAACCAACTATTTCAGCGTACACATTAATGATACCTCCGGCGTTAATAAGGAAATCAGGTGCATAAAGTATTCCCTTTTCGCGCAATATTTTACCGTGGACCTCTTCAACGGCAAGCTGGTTATTGGCAGCACCGGCGATCACTTTTGCTTTGATCTTGTTGATAGTATGGTCATTGACGGTGGCGCCCAAAGCACATGGAGCGTATATATCCACATCGGCGCTGTATAAATCTTCGTCGGCGAATATCGTGGCGCCGTATTTTGAACTGATCTCACGCAAACGAACTTCATTGATGTCGGCAATCTGCACAAAAGCTCCTTCTTTGGTCAAGTAATCTACCAGAGTTTCACCTACGTGACCAATTCCCTGCACCAGGATCTTCCTACCGCTTAAGTTTTCGCTTCCGAATTTGTATTTGGCCGCAGCCTTCATTCCCATATACACGCCATATGCCGTAACAGGCGATGGGTTACCCGATCCGCCGCGCGCTTCAGAAATTCCTGTGACATGCGGAGTAACATCGCGGATTAAATCCATATCCGGCGTGGTTGTGCCTACATCCTCAGCAGTGATATATTTCCCGCTGAGCGAGTGCACAAACTGACCGAAACGAGTGATCATTTCAGGAGTTTTATCTGTCTTAGAATCACCAATAATAACTGCTTTTCCGCCACCAAGATTTAAACCTGTTATAGCCGATTTATATGTCATTCCACGTGACAGACGCAAAACGTCGTTCAACGCCTCCCATTCATTGTTATAATTCCACATTCGGGTACCACCAAGTGCAGGTCCTAAAACCGTATTATGAATCCCGATTATTGCTTTTAAACCAGTATCT
>CAZLWZ010000085.1:0-7095 GCA_964563275.1 uncultured Flavobacterium sp. | reverse complement strand
CTCTGACATTAAGGGAGGATCGATTTTGTGCTAATGTAACATATATCGGCACAAAGAAAAAGATGCGGTGCCCAAAGTTATTAAGAATGATATTGACAATACAATAAACACCCACACGATCTTACGATGCGTTACGGGCAATTTTATAGGTCACTGCCGACTTATGATCGACGTAAATGGTTAGATAACCCGTGGCCCTGGCGTCGAGCTCAATTTCGAAAACTGAAAGATCTCCTTGTTGCCGGGGCACGATCGGCCGAACAATCCTTTCGTTGCTCAGCACATACGTAACACCCGCACCGGCAAGGTTGTC
The DNA here is from genome assembly GCA_964563275.1 of uncultured Flavobacterium sp. Taxonomy (GTDB): domain Bacteria; phylum Bacteroidota; class Bacteroidia; order Flavobacteriales; family Flavobacteriaceae; genus Flavobacterium. The sequence goes on along the minus strand of CAZLWZ010000085.1, from coordinate 6,782 downwards.
AATACTAAAGCGAACGACACCATTATTTGGGATAGTGGCTGTGTTGGGTGACAGTATCGTGTAAGCCGACTGGATATAGTCGCCGTAGTACAAGGGAAGTTTTGCAAAATCCTGCTCATTTTTTTCGATGAGCAGCCACTTTTCATCGGCAGGATAGTGATTAAAAAAAAACAGGGCGGGATGCGTAAAAAAGTAACCCGGGTTAAACTTGAATTCAAATCTTTGGGTAGCACCGTTGATTCCGCCTGCACCCCATGTAACGTCGACGAATTGCCATTTACCATTAATTTTAACAGCGTTCCACGCATGGTCGGCTGTAGCGGGTGATTTCCCGATGTGCGTTGGATGTGATTTTGAGGTTCCCGGAATCATCACGCTCTCAAGGCCGGTAAGTTCGGCGACGCGGTTAAATAAGACGGAATAACCGTGACATACGCCTTTTTTCGAACGCAGGGTTTTCTCGGCCAGGTCAATATCGAACTGTTTCATCTTTTGGAGCTTCTCTTCTTGCGTACGAAACGAGAATTTCGCAGGTGAGGCAGTAGAGTTCAGCATCGCCAGGTCGTAACGCACGTTCAGGGCTATCCAGGTAAATGCGGCGCGAGCTTTTTCATCATCACGGGAAAAATCAGCAGTAATCTTTGCAGCAAGCTGCTCAGGACTGCCAAATGTCTTCGGATATTGACTAACTTTTTTATCTACTGCGGCAAAGTCCTGTGAAAAAGCAGGCCCAGATAATAGCGAAACAGTAATAAGTAAAAAAATAAAATGGAGTTTATGCAGATATTTCATATCCTCAAGTAGTCAATTATCCTGCCACTATGTTGGCCGATATCTTAAATTTTTAGCGGTAGTGTCGAAAAATACCAGCATCGGTTAATGACCAAAGAGCCGCTTTCTGATTGGCTGCTTTAAGCGCGTTGTTCGCCCAGGAGTTGCACGTATAGAATAAGTTATACTTTCCTTCAGCCTCGTAGAAACTGTCAAAGTTGCCATACGATCCTGCAATCAGCATCGATTTTCCAGCTGAATCGGTTTTGAAACTGCTTTCGATGAAAGTGACAAGTTTCTGATATTCGTCATTGCTTAGATTTATCTTGATGCAGGTATCATCTTCGGTAATCGCGTGGTAAAAAGTAGTATGCATTGCAGAGGTTCCAAGATAAAAAGCCGCATTAAACGCAGTCGATGCTTTCAGATCGGACCATTCCGGTGTATTCAGATAAAATCCTTTATCGCCCCAGCCCATCGCGACAAACTGCGCCGATGTCAGGGCAGATCTTGTATGAGTAGGATCGCAGATTGTCCGCCAGTCTTTGATCGTATTGGTCATTGGAACAACAATGTCGGTGTGCACACCATTGGTCTTGATATATATGGCGACGTCTTGGGCAGTGTTTGAATTTTTTGAATTTACAGCTATTAACGGTAACGAAACTGCCAAGCCAAGATAGAGAAGAATAAACAGCAACAGCCCTGCGAATAGGTTGCGGACGATTTTTATACCTGTTTTAACTGTGCGTTTCAAAATTGCGGATTATTTCACGGAGCTTGCCGTCGAATTCAGCATCACTGATATGGTTCTTCTCCACGTCGAAGTTTTCATTAAATAGTGGTAACGAGAATGTTGCCTTGATATTGCCACCATATTTGGGCAAGCTTATTTTAGCGACTTCGATTACGTTAACGCCACCACCCCGCCCTGGAGAGGTCGACAGCAGCAGCATCGGCTTCTCTGCAAAGACTTTTTTATCCTGCCGTGATGCCCAATCGTAAATATTCTTAAAAGCTGCGGAAAAAGCAGCATTGTGTTCAGCAAGCGATAAAACTAATATGTCGGCAGAAGCCATTTTATCGAGAAAAGCGCGTGCGATTTGAGGTTTACCCAATTCCTTTTCTACGTCGACGCTAAAAAGCGGAAGTTCATAATCATTCAGATCAAGAACTTCAATTTCAGCACGTTCATAAATCGATGCTGCATACACCGCAAGCTTTTTATTGATCGAGTTCCTGCTGCTGCTTCCTGCGAAGGCAATTATTTTCATACTGACTGTTTTTCTTTGGCTAAAGTACGAGTTGTAATTGAAAGTCAGTAAAATAGGAATCTCAATTAAACGTTAAACCTGAAGTGCATCACATCGCCGTCTTTGACAATGTATTCCTTGCCTTCAACACGCAGTTTACCTGCTTCCTTCACCTTTGCTTCCGATCCGTAGTGAATATAATCGTCGTAGGAAATAACCTCGGCGCGAATGAACCCTTTTTCAAAATCGGTATGAATCACACCTGCGGCCTGAGGCGCGGTAGCTCCAATAGGAATTGTCCAGGCGCGGACTTCTTTGACTCCGGCAGTAAAATATGTTTGCTGTTTGAGCAGTTTATACGCTGCGCGAATCAGTACCGAAGCGCCAGGTTCGGTAAGCCCTAAGTCTTCGAGAAACATTTGCCGCTCCTCGTAGGTTTCGAGTTCGGTAATATCGGCTTCCGTCCCTACTGCCAATACGATGACCTCCGCGTTTTCATCTTTTACGAGTTCGCGAACCTGATCGACATAATTGTTCCCACTGGCAGCCGAATCTTCATCTACGTTACAAACATAAAGAACCGGCTTTGATGTTATCAGTTGAAAGTCTTCCATCAGTGCCTCCTCATCATGATTTTTTGGTTCCACGGTACGCGCCGATTTGGCCTGAAGAAGCGCTTCCCGGATCCGATTAAGAAGTGACTCTTCAGCCTGCGCTTCCTTATTTCCTGTTTTCGCAGCACGTTTTACTTTCTCCAGCCTCTTTTCGATTGTGTCGAGGTCTTTCAGCTGCAGCTCTATATCGATGGTTTCTTTATCACGAATAGGGTTTACGTTTCCATCGACATGCACGATATTATCATTGTCAAAACATCTCAACACGTGAATAATCGCATTGCACTCACGAATATTCCCCAAGAATTGATTTCCCAATCCTTCGCCCTTGCTGGCCCCTTTGACCAGTCCGGCGATATCGACTATGTCAACAGTTGCCATTTGCACCCGCTCCGGTTTTACCAGCGCCTCGAGTTTTTCGATCCGGGGATCAGGGACGTTCACCACGCCCACATTAGGCTCGATCGTACAAAACGGAAAGTTAGCACTTTGCGCTTTGGCATTTGACAAACAATTAAATAATGTCGACTTTCCTACGTTTGGCAATCCTACAATTCCTGCTTTCATTTTACTTCAGCTTCTGTTATTATTAAAAAGTGTGCAAATATACATTAATATAGTCGTGCCCGAAAGCACACAGGTAAGGCCGAAATATGAAGTGAATTCCAATTGTATAACATGTATCAAAAATTATGTAATCTATTCTGCTTCAGTCGGTATAAATTTGTAAACGTAATCCACAAAATAGATGATCATGAAACTTTTAATGACAACCATCTTAGCTCTAATGCTGACAACAGGTATTGAAGCTCAAAATAAGAACGTGACAGAAACCTCTAAGACGACAGTTACAACAGTTAAAGATTCAGAGGGTGCAAAAAAAGTAGTCAGAACAGAAAATACCGCACAACAACAAAATATCGAATTTCAGGACGCGGAGTCCAATGCTCTTAATAAGACTGTAAAACCTTCACCTGTACAAGTAACATCAACAACACAGATTACCACACCTGATGGAACTACGCGTACGGTTGATGTTGACCGCTCCGCCTACTACACATTAGGAGATCACAAGTATCGGGTTACGGCCGACAATAAAGGCTATACATTAACGGCCGAGGACAAGAAGGCGGGAATCTTGCGACAGGTTTCGCCGAATTCGTATATATACAAAACTGAAGACAAAACGGCAGTGGGATATTTTGATAAAGACGGAAACCTTCTACTCCACACTTACGACGATCAGAAAGATGACGTCATTGTTGAAATATATAAGCGTTCGCGATAAAATTCTTAACACTCCATATATATCTACTTAAAAAAAATCCTGAGGATAATGTTCTCAGGATTTTTTGCTTTTTATAATATTAGTTATTCGTTGTGGAGAAATGCCTGTCGGTTCAGCAACGTTTCATCGCTCTCGATATGGTCATCATCGGGAACACAGCAATCCACCGGACAAACCGCAGCACACTGTGGCTCGTCGTGAAAACCTTTACATTCAGTGCACTTACCGGGCACTATATAGTATATGTCGTCGGAAATTGGTTTTTGAGGTGCCTCTGCATCGATCTCGAGACCCGAGGGAAGAACCACTTTTCCCCGTAGCGAAGTCCCGTCTTTGTACCGCCAATCATCGGCACCCTCGTATATTGCTGTATTTGGGCACTCAGGTTCACAGGCACCGCAATTTATGCATTCATCGGTTATAACAATAGCCATTTCAGATTAAAGATTTGGAGTTGCAGCGGTCAATGGTGCAGAAAACATGGCACTGTTTTGACTTACAGTTAATATAGCTTAATTTCGCGCAAAATTACATCCAAAACTCTTCATACGCAAATCAATATGACTTTAGCACAGAAAAAAGACATTCTCGTTGAACTCGGCAAATTTTTGTCTCAATTTTCTGAGGGTGAAACAGATAGAAACCCGGAAGTCAGAAACAACGATTTGTTCTATGATGAATTTGCGAAGCTGATAAATTTATCTCAGTCACACAACGGCTGGTATACGCCTGACCAGGTATATTTTGCCATAAACTCGTGGGCTACTGCGCTGACGCTTGAAAATCTGGATGAGTGGCTAAGACCGTATGATCTTTGTGCTTCAAACCCCAAAACTATTGGACTGATTTTGGCCGGGAATATTCCATTGGTAGGATTTCACGATTTTCTTTCGGTTTTCGTTTCCGGGCATCGTGCACTGGTGAAGACGTCTTCGAACGATCAGCATTTGTTGCCTTTTCTGGCAAAATACATGTCATCGTTGGCTCCCGAACTTGCCGAGATGATCTCCTTCACCGACAAACTCGATAATTTCGATGCCGTAATCGCCACCGGCAGCAACAATACTGCACGATATTTTGAATATTATTTTAAGGACAAGCCATCGATAATCAGGAAAAACAGAAACTCGGTTGCCGTGCTGACGGGAGAAGAATCGCATCAGCAGTTGGTCGCATTAGGCGAGGACATCTTTCGATATTTTGGACTCGGGTGCCGTAATGTTTCAAAGCTTTTCGTACCGCGACATTACAATTTCGACGCTTTTTTTAATGCAATGTATGAATACCGAAACGTAATCGAGTACGTCAAGTATGCAAATAACTATGACTATAACAAAGCCGTTTTCCTGATGAGTAATTATAAAATGCTTGACAACGGATTTATGACAATAAAAGAAGATCAAAGCTACTCGTCCCCTATCTCAAGCGTTTTCTACGAATTCTATGATAAGCTCGCGGAAGTAAATGCGCGGTTAAAAACCGACAAAGATCAAATTCAGTGCGTTGTTTCAGCTGTGGCAGATGATGCTATTTTATTCGGTGAAGCGCAAAAGCCAAAACTATGGGATTATGCGGATAATGTCGACACAATAGCTTTTCTTCAAAACCTTCATAAAACACCGATATCGCCACTACAATAAAAATCACTTCTCTGATTGATCAACTATAACGTTTTTGTTAATAAAGTTTTAGTATTTATTGGCGATATCTTTATGTGAACGGACAGGTTTTCCGAAATTTGTTCATCAAAATTTCCGTCATGAAAATACATAACTACAGTGCCGGACCCAGCATTCTTTCGCAGCAGGTACTGGAGAAATCGGCACAAGCTGTACTTGACTTTAATGATTCCGGTTTATCGATTCTTGAGATTTCACATCGCAGTACCGACTTTGTTGCTGTGATGGAAGAAGCACGTGCGCTGGCACTCGAACTTCTGGGACTGGACAACAAAGGCTATACCGCCATATTTTTACATGGTGGTGCAAGTCTGGAATTTATAATGGTGCCGTACAACCTAATGAAAATAAATGGCAAAGCAGCGTATCTTGAGACCGGTACGTGGGCAGCAGGTGCAATAAAAGAAGCAAGGAATTTCGGTGAAACAATCATTGCTGCTTCATCAATAGAAAGCAATTTCAATTATATTCCCAAAAACTTTGACATTCCTGAAGATGCCGACTATTTTCACTGCACGTCCAACAACACGATTTTCGGCACTCAGATGAAAATATTTCCGGAACTGGAAATTCCGCTGGTGTGCGATATGAGTTCCGATATATTCTCGCGAGTAATCGATTATTCCAAATTCGACCTAATCTACGCCGGAGCACAAAAGAATTTGGGACCGGCAGGAACCACGCTTGTGGTTATACGTGATGAGATTTTGGGGAAAACCGGACGAGCCATACCCGGAATACTGGACTATCAGCAGCACATTCAAAAGGAAAGCATGTACAACACACCGGCAGTATTTGCAGTATATACTTCACTGCTCACATTACAATGGCTACGCGATTTGGGTGGAATTGCTGCCATCGAAAAAATAAACGATCGGAAAGCTGAACTGCTTTATAATGAAATCGACCGAAATCCAATGCTTGTCGGGACCGCAAACCACGTTGACCGCTCTAACATGAATGCAACGTTCGTCCTTCAGGATGAAAAAGCAGCGCAGTTATTTGACCAAATTTGTAAGGACGCAGGAATTTCAGGTTTAAAAGGGCACCGCTCCGTGGGTGGTTATCGTGCGTCGATGTACAACGCGATGCCATTGACAAGCATCGAAGTGCTGGTCGAATGTATGCAGGAGTTTGAAAGACGTGTTTAATTTCATAACCTACTTAATTAGAAAAC
>CAZLWZ010000084.1:0-7112 GCA_964563275.1 uncultured Flavobacterium sp. | reverse complement strand
ATCCTTCAGAAATACAAACAGCTTCAGGATATCATCGCGATTCTTGGTATGGAAGAGCTTTCTGAAGAAGATAAACTTTCAGTTTCAAGAGCACGTCGTGTACAACGTTTCCTTTCACAGCCATTCCACGTAGCAGAGCAGTTTACAGGAATCCCTGGCGTTTTGGTCGATATCAAAGACACCATTAAAGGCTTTAACATGATTATCGATGGCGAACTGGATCATCTTCCTGAAGCTGCCTTCAACCTTAAAGGAACTATTGAAGACGCAATCGAAGCCGGAGAGAAAATGCTTGCAGAAGCATAAATCAAGTGGCAGTGTCCAGTTGCAGTTGGCCAACTGTAAGCTGTAAGCTGTAAACTGTAAACTAAAAGAAGATGACATTAGAAATTGTATCGCCCGAAGCAGCACTTTTCTCCGGAACAGTAACATCCGTTACCCTACCGGGCGTGGAAGGCAGCTTTCAGATATTAAATCATCACGCGCCTATTGTCTCTATTTTGACTACAGGTGAAATTAAAATTGTTGCCGACAACTTTTCATTTTCGAAAGAATCAGCAGCCAAATTTAAACGTGTTGACGATAAAACATATACCCTTGCAATCGTTTCAGGAACAATTGAAATGAACGATAACAAGGTGATTGTTCTGGTTGACTAATTAAAAACCAACAAACAAAAGGAAGAGCCAGGCATTCGTCTGGCTTTTTTTATTATCACAGTTGCCTGAATTGAACCTTTTCTAACTATCATCAGCCGTGATAACCATCCATTTGTGGCTGCGACAGCACACTCTACCCGGATGTTAAATGGATTGTAGGTACTCCCAGGGCAAATTGCCAGACGGTTTGCCAACGATAGTACATCGACGCCTGAAATGACGACGTCACGGTAATCGCCAAGTAGGTACGGAATGTCGCCGACAGACCTCATCATAAACGAATGCAACTGGATGAAAAATTAAGCTGCCAACCCCCAAAATCCAGTCAGTATGTAAATTTGAAATACTGCTGAAGTCACGATGACCCACAAAAGCATCCCTGTTAATGAGGCCGAGAATGCACGCGCGCTAAAATTTTTGTTGCCGGTAATTATAAAGGAGCTATAGAACGCGGTAAAATACCAAAGTTGAAAAAATAAAAAAGTAATCTTCACCGCATTCCTTTGAATGTCAAAAATATTTTCCAGTGGTAATAGGACAAATGTGTAAACAATTAGGGTGAAGCCCAACATATACATACCGGCAACCAGATGCTCGATAAAGTTATGACCGCGTTTTCGATAAAATAACCAAAAGAAAAATGAGGTCAACGGAAGCGACAGTAACGCCATGATATTCGAATACTTCGTCACATAGAAATTAACAATCTTGGTACGGTCACTGTAAATCTGCATTTGGTCTGCAGCGACCGTTTCCGAAGCAGGCGGAGCGTCGCTACCATGGCTTAATGTGGCCATAAATACAAAAATGGCAGCGATCAACAACAAAAAATTTAAAGGAGGAAAATACTTTTTTCGCCGACCCAGAACGTATTCTTTCGCAACCAAACCGCGCTTGACGGCCAACGCTTTCACCAACTGAAAGATTCCCTTGTCGGCATGGGTGAAGTAATGTATCGCTTCATGAACAATATCATGAAATGTCAATCGGTGCAATACCGTACTTTGTCCGCAGTCGGGGCAATAACGAAATTTTGTAATGTGTATCGCGTCACAATTGGAACATTGCGCTTCCATTTCTATTGAATCTTTGGCGCAATATACAAATTACTGTGAATGTGTTGACTAAGGAATCATGCGAAATATTGTGGCTTGTAGTTTAACAAGGCAATGATTAAATACGCGCCGATAAGGCTTGTGCGATAAGAACAATTGCAAAGTTCTATTCGATTACGGATGTACTTCGTCCATATAATGTTACCGAACCTACTCCAACAGATACGAACTGACTAGTTTTCTTCTTCGCTAGTTTTAGGAATGTATTCGAATAGATCAGAAGGCTGACACTGCAAAACTTCGCAAATGGCTTCGAGCGTGGAAAACCGTATACCTTTTGCTTTGCCGGTCTTTAAAAGTGACAGGGTTGCATTTGTTATGCCTATGCGATCTGCAAGTTCATTCGACCGCATTTTCCGGATGGCCAGCATAACATCGACATTTATTATAATAGGCATATATTATCTTTACACAATTAAGTCGCTTTCCTCGCGCAGCATTTTAGCATGTTTAAAAATTTCGCCAATTACTATAAAAAGTAATCCTAAGCTAATTGTAAGTGTTAATGAATCAAACCCACTACCGTTCATCTCAATGCCGATTTTACTTTGCTCTGCAATGTTATAAATAAATGGTGGAACCGTTGACATCAGCCCGTATCCAATTATTAAATAGCCAATTCTGAAAAAATTACGAATGACGGAATCTACAAAAATCTGATGCTTCTGAAAGGATATTAAAATTTTCCGTAAAAGAAATATAGCGTACACAAATACAATATTGCCGACGACGCTTAATGTTACGACCACTTTTGCCATGGTGCTAACCGAGTCAAGTTCTTGCCCTTTTATAGTTATAGGAAGTGTCCACTCGCTGCTTGTATAGAAAAACGGTAAAAGAATAAGAGCTGTAATAAGACCTAAAACCGCAAAAAACAGAAACAGATCCAGTAAAGCTTTTATTAGGTTGAGGTTTTTCATAATTTATTTTTGTTCAAATATAGAAATATTTATTGTTTATCAATATAAAATTATGACAGATCGTAATTTCTAGATGGATTAAACCGATAAAGCCTGAGCGTCATTTGCAATACCGGTAGTAAATAAAAAATTTTAAATTTGACGATGCAATTCCCTCAAAAATTACAAAACCGATTGGCTTCCCGGGCTTCACAAAATGCACTCCGCAAATTGACCCCGCAATCCGATCTTATCGATTTTGCATCCAACGATTATCTTGGAATGTCCCGCGAAACCGAGCTTCACGAGCGGATCGATAAAATTGTGAGCAACGGATTGTTTGCGTACGGAGCGACGGGTTCCCGACTGCTAACCGGAAATCATTACTATTATCAGGAAGCAGAAGCCGTTCTTAGCAAGTACCACAATGGCGAATCGGCGCTGATATTCAATTCCGGATATGATGCGAATATCGGGTTTTTTAGCTGCGTCCCACAGCGCGACGACGTTGTTTTATATGACGAACTTTCACATGCGTCGATTCGTGACGGAATCAGGATGGGCAACGCAAAAGCCTATAAATTCGGTCATAATGATGATGCTGATCTCGAAATTTTAATCGAACGTCATAAACGGACGGATCGCCATATCTACGTGGTGACCGAATCGGTGTTCTCAATGGATGGCGACTCGCCAAATCTTGAAATAATTGCGGGAATTTGTGAGAGACATCAATGCCTTCTGGTAGTGGATGAAGCACATGCGGTAGGTGTATTTGGCGCCGGACTGGTAGAAAATTTCCAGTTGTCGGCCAAAGTCTTTGCGCGTATCGTTACCTTCGGTAAAGGGATTGGTGGCTCTGGCGCGGCCGTAATCGGATCGGAACAGTTGAAACAATATCTCATCAACTTTGCCCGTAGCCTTATTTATACCACGGCGCTTCCTCCGCATGCGGTAGCAACGATCATAGCCGCTTACGACTATCTGTCCGATAATAATTACCGAAAAGAAAAACTGCAGGAAAACATTGCGCATTTCGGACGCGAGAAAACGCAATACGGACTCAAACCTGTATTTGTGCGAAGTAAATCGGCTGTGCAGTGTGCGATCATTCCCGGCAATGACCACGTGCGAACGATCGCGAACGAATTACAGTCTAAAGGATTCGACGTGCGTGCTATTTTGTCGCCAACAGTCCCCGAAGGTCAGGAAAGGCTTCGGTTTTGCATTCATAGCTATAATACGCCTGAACAAATATCCGAAGTTCTTAAAGCCCTGGCAGAACTACTTTTCTAATGGTTTTCGACGTCTGAACCACCGCGTGTCTTCTTCACCAAACAGGTAAGCATATGGTGCTGTGTCCGAATTTAATTCGAATAGCTTCTTAAGGATTGCGATCGTGGGTATAATCAGAATCATTCCCATTATTCCCCAGATTGCGCCTCCTATCAGCAAACCGAGGAACGTCACGAAAGCATTCAGGCTGACATTCGATCCCGTGATCTTAGGAGTTAGCCAAGTGCCTTCAATCAACTGAATCAGGGTAAACGATATCAGCACGGCAAATGGGTAGAATAAACTGTCTTTGGTGACCAGCGCATACAGAAACGGCATGACAGCGCCCAGGAACGGGCCGAGGTACGGTATGATGTTCAGTAAACCGGCAATCATTCCGAAAAAAAGCGCATGTTTTATGCCAAGCATATACAGAGTCGCTGAACACACAATGCCAAGGATCAGCATCACCTTTCCGGCGCCAAGCAAGTAAGCGTGCACGATTTGACGAATAGAAACGATGTGCTCCATCAGGATCTTATTGCGGTGTTTTTCAAAAACCTTTGTGACTACAACGGCAAGGTGATCACGATAAATTAAAAGGAAAAAAACGAAAACCGGCAGAAGCAGCGCATTGGTCAATGTTCCGATTGTAGTAAACAGTAACGCCGATACATTCGAATTCCCCGATTGTACCATCGCGACCACTCTTTCGGCGTCGAGACCGTAGCCCATTCCCAGGTCCAGGCCAATGAAGCTTTTAACCGAAGTATTGATGCTAATCACAAACCGGTTCAGATTTTCGGACAGGTTCGCTTCGAGATCTTGTCCGAAATTGCTGAACTGAGCGAAAATCAAAAACACAATAGCGCTTATTAAAAGAATAAAAATTAAAGTTGCTATCAAAGCACTGATGGACCTCGGCAACTTATAGCTCTCAAGCCTGTTGCAAAGCGAGGTCAGCAACATTGCAATGTAGCCACCAAGCATCAGTGGCACCAGGATCGGCTTTGCCATGATCATCACAAAGATGATTATAATGATCAGCAGCGCTATATAAACGGCTTGTACATACGGGGGAAATTTGACCAGATTCCTCATTTTATAATTGTCTTTCTCTCAAATTTAGCGAAATTTATTTATAGCAGCCCACCGGGCTGAAATCTATCTCAAACATGGCGCACTATGACAGAGATCGCTACCTTTGTTGAAAATGACCGTATGAAAATTTTTGTGACGGGAATCTCAACCGATGTCGGAAAAACGATCGTCTCAGCCATACTCACCGAAGCATTGCATGCCGATTATTGGAAACCTGTGCAGGCGGGCGGACTTGATCATACCGACAGCGATACTGTACGCGAACTGATAAGCAACAACAAAAGCGTCGTCCATCCCGAGCGCTATCGCCTTGTTACGCCCGCAAGCCCCCACTTGGCCGCTTCAATTGACGGGATCGTCATCGAAAAAGACAAGATCATTGAACCGCACACCGATAACCACCTGATAGTTGAAGGCGCCGGCGGACTATTTGTCCCGATCAACGACCTTGAAAACGTGATCGACCTGATAAAGCCCGAATATAAAGTAGTGATTGTTTCCCGGCATTACCTGGGAAGCATCAACCACACCTTAATGACCATTGAAACATTGTGGAGTCGCGGCATTGATATACTCGGAATAGTTTTTTCAGGAAATCAGAATCTGCCGACTGAAAAACTCATACTTGACCGTACCGGACTGAAAATGATCGGACGAATAGACGAAGAGCCTTATTTTGACAAAAATGTGGTTCGTGAATACGCCGAAATTTTTAACGCAACGCTAAAAATTGATTTGCTATGACTATAGAACAAGCCGATCAGAAGTACATCTGGCATCCTTATACGCAGCACAAAACCGCGCAAAAACCTATTGCAATTGCCCGTGGTGACGGTGCATTGTTATGGGATGCTGACGGAAAAGAATACATCGATGCCATAGCATCCTGGTGGGTGAACCCCTTCGGACATTCTAATAAATATATCGCCGATGCTATCTACAAGCAGCTGATTACGCTGGAGCATGTATTGTTCGGCGGTTTTACACATGAACCCGCCGTAAAAGTCGCGTTGGCTCTTAAAAAAATACTACCGACAAACCAGCAAAAATTCTTTTTTTCCGACAACGGTTCGACAGCAGTCGAGGTTGCGATTAAAGTCGCATTGCAGTTTTATTTTAATCGGGGTGAAAAGCGCCCAACGATTATTGCGTTCGAAAATGCATTTCACGGCGACACGTTCGCGGCGATGGCGGCAAGCGGAATTTCCTTTTATACCCAAGCGTTCGAAGGAATGTTTATCGATGTGATCCGTATTCCGGTGCCGGTCGAGGGAAAAGAGCAGGAAAGCTATGATGCTTTGCAGGTTGCCATAAAATCCAGTCAAATCGCTGCGTTCATCTTTGAGCCATTAGTGCAGGGCGCCGCAGGAATGGTGATGTATGAAGCTGAGCCACTCGGCCAGTTGATCGCTATGTGCAAAGAAAACGGGATCCTGACAATTGCCGACGAAGTGATGACCGGCTTCGGCAAAACAGGTCGAAACTTCGCATGTGATTACCTTCAACAACAACCGGATATAATGTGTATGTCTAAAGCTTTGACCGGCGGCACGATCCCGATGGCATTAACCACTTTCACACAAAATGTTTTCGACGGTTTTTATAGCGACGATATCAACAAGGCACTGTTTCACGGCCACACCTTTACTGCGAATCCAACGGGCTGCGCTGCTGCCATTGCCAGTATTGAGCTGCTACTGTCTGATGACATACAGGAAAATATCCGGCGAATAAACGATCGGCACCAGGGGTTCGCATCGCAGATTCAATCACATCCGAAAGTCGAAACTACGCGGGTGCTTGGGGTTATTTTTGCGCTTGAGGTACGAGTGGCTGGAGAGGAATCGTACTATGGAACGCTGCGTAATAAGATGTATGATTATTTTATAGGCAATGGCATAATTATGCGCCCCGTGGGCAATATAATTTACATTCTGCCTCCATATATTATTAGCGATGCGCAGCTCACAAAAATTTATAATACCATTTGCGAAGTACTGGATATTGTCTGAGGTGCTTCAATGAACTATACGATAGTTCGTTTCTGTATCTTTGCGCTTTAA
>CAZLWZ010000083.1:0-7170 GCA_964563275.1 uncultured Flavobacterium sp. | reverse complement strand
CACACCCGATGGGCCACCCATGGCGTGCCTAACGACATTAACTCACATCCACATTTGTCGAATTCCGGCGAATTGGCCATCATTCACAACGGAATCATCGAAAATTATGCGCCGTTAAAGCAGGAATTAATGAACCGGGGGTATGTTTTTCACTCGGACACCGACACTGAAGTGTTGGTAAACCTAATTGAAGAGGTTCAGAAGAAAGAAAATCTCAAGCTTGGAAAAGCTGTTCAGGTTGCCTTAAACCAGGTTATCGGTGCCTACGCAATTTGCGTTTTCGACACCAAGAAACCTGATGAAATCGTCGTTGCACGGCTTGGAAGCCCGTTGGCTATTGGGATAGGTGAAGGCGAGTTTTTCATTGCGTCCGATGCTTCACCGTTTATAGAATATACCTCCAACGCAATCTATCTGGAGGATGAAGAAATGGCGGTGGTTCGATTGAACAAAGCTTTGAAAGTGCGTAAGATAAAAGATGATTCACTTGTCGATCCTTATGTTCAGGAGCTTCAGATGAATCTCGAGCAGATCGAGAAAGGCGGCTATGACCACTTTATGTTGAAGGAAATATACGAGCAGCCAAACGTGATCAAAGATACCTATCGTGGACGGCTTCATGCAAATGAAGGCATAATCCAGATGGCAGGCGTCGAGGACAACCTTGAGAAATTTCTCAACGCACAGCGAATTCTGATTGTTGCCTGCGGTACGTCATGGCATGCAGGTCTTGTGGCCGAATATATTTTTGAAGAATTTACGAGAATTCCGGTTGAGGTGGAATATGCATCCGAATTCAGGTACCGGAACCCGGTGATCAATAAAGGAGATGTCGTGATTGCAATTTCTCAATCGGGTGAAACTGCCGATACCCTTGCAGCGATAAAACTCTCAAAAGAGCGCGGCGCTTTTGTATTCGGTGTATGTAACGTGGTAGGTTCGTCAATTTCGCGTGAAACCCATGCGGGAGCCTATACGCACGCAGGTCCCGAAATAGGTGTGGCATCTACAAAGGCGTTCACAACGCAGATCACAGTTTTGACCATGATCGCTTTACGTTTGGCAAAAGCCAAAGGATCGCTGACCAATTCAGATTTTCACAGGTATCTACAAGAACTTGAAATTATTCCGGAAAAGGTTGCCGAAGCACTGACCACAAATGATAAGACAAAGGAAATTGCAGCCGAATTTAAAGATGCGCCAAATTGCTTATACCTCGGCCGTGGATATAACTTTCCGGTCGCTCTCGAAGGCGCACTAAAATTAAAGGAGATATCATATATTCATGCCGAAGGTTATCCGGCTGCAGAAATGAAACATGGCCCTATCGCACTGATAGATGAGTCAATGCCGGTAGTCGTTATAGCACCAAAGCAAGGCCATTACGACAAGGTTGTGAGCAATATCCAGGAAATTAAATCGCGTAGCGGACGCATTATTGCAATTGTGACAAAAGGAGACACGCAGGTTCGTGACCTCGCTGATTACGTGATCGAAGTTCCTGATACAGCCGATGCGTTATCTCCATTACTCACCACCATTCCGTTGCAGTTGTTGTCTTACCATATCGCTGTAATGCGCGGTTGTAATGTAGATCAGCCTCGAAACCTTGCCAAATCGGTTACAGTAGAGTAAACTAAGAATTATAGAGATTAAAACAGCGGGATTTATTCCCGCTTTTTTTATTGTTCCACTTTTGCGGATTTATTGATTTTTTTCCATTTTGTTATGTGTGCATAATACTTTTAGAAGTAATGTGATCGATTCATTACGAATAGATTAACAAATCACGGGAACCCTTTTTATAATAATTTTCTGTTTAAAACCATATTAATAAAAATCATTTTTCGGTTTTCGACAGATGTTCAAAATATTTGTACATTGGCATAGTAAAACAACAAAATTTAGCCAAAATGAGAATGTACTTATTAATTTTGTCTTTGTTATTCTTCGGCGTTTCGTTCGCGCAGAGTACCATTACAGGAACCGTGACTGACAACGCAAATCTTCCCGTCGTTGGTGCCAATGTTATGATTGTGGGTGAGACCACAGGTACAGTGACAGATACTGAAGGGAATTTTATTCTGACCTCAACCAGAAGTGCTCCATTTGTTATCGAAATTACCAGCATCGGCTATGGTACACAGCGGGTGAACATCACAAGCAACAATCAAAGAGTGGCTGTGGCCATGGCGGAAGAACAAACGATGCTGAACGAGATCGTTGTATCGGCCTCACGTACCCCGGAGCGTATCCTGGAATCGCCGGTAACTGTGGAGCGAATGGGCCTTCGCGAAATCCGAAACACTTCGGCGCCAACATTTTATGAAGGGCTTGAAAACCTGAAGGAAGTACATTTCAACACCAGTAGTTTGTCGTTCAAATCGATTAATACCCGTGGTTTTGCAACAGTAGCGAACACCCGCTTTATGCAGCTTGTTGACGGGATGGACAATTCATCACCGGCGCTGAATTTTGTTTTGGGTAACCTAATCGGCCTGTCTGACCTTGATGTGCAAAGCGTCGAACTACTCCCGGGCGCATCTTCGGCACTTTACGGCGCAAATGCTTTTAACGGAATATTGTTCATGAACAGTAAAAGCCCGTTCGACTTTACCGGAATCAGTGTCTATGCGAAGTACGGAAAGACTTATCAGGATCTCGCCGGTGCAAATGATTACTATGATTTTGGGATTCGCGCAGCACATAAATTCAATGATTATATCGCCGCTAAAGCCAATTTTACGTTCATGAAAGCTACCGAATGGATTGCAGGCGATGAGCGAAGTATGACAAATGGAGGTGTAGGACATTCTGTCAACCAGAATTATGACGGCTTGAATATCTACGGCGATGAAGTAACAACTTTTATCCCGAATGTAGGTCAGGTTAGCCGGACCGGATATTACGAAGCCGATTTAAATGATAACGAAATTGAGAGCGTTAAAGCCGATTTCTCACTTCACGCAAAGCCGTGGAAAAACGATTTCGAAATCATTCTGCAGCATAAAGTGGGCATGGGTAACACAATTTATCAAGGTGCCAACCGCTACCGTCTCGAAAATTTCATAATGCAGCAAAGCAAACTTGAATTCCGCAACCGAAATTTCTTTGCCAGATTTTACATGACTACTGAAACTGCCGGAGATTCATACGATATGCGATTCGCAGCTTGGAACGTCAACCGCCAGTGGAAATCCGATCAGGAGTGGTTTACCAATTATGCGACCGCTTACCAGCTATCAGGCGCCGTAATGGGGACCACGGCACAGGAAGCTGCTGCCATTGGACGCAATTATGCAGATTATAACCAATTGCCTGCGCAGCTTCAGGGATTGCCACAATTCGCTGTCGCACCAACAGGAAGTTCCCGGTATTTGCCAGGATCGACCGAATTTAACAACGCACTTGCTATCGTTACAGAAGATCCTGACTTGCGGACAGGTGCAAAATTCCTTGACGAATCAAAATTATATCACTCAGATGTCAATTACAATTTCAGGGAGCTGACTGATATAGCCGAAATTCAGGTGGGTGGATCTTTCAGGAACTATGAACTGAATTCGAAAGGCACAATTTTCACAGATTATGACGGGCCTATCAGCTACAATGAGTACGGTATCTATACACAAGTACAGAAGAAGTTCGCTGACGACAAATTAAAGTTTACCGGATCACTTCGATATGACAAATCTCAGAATTTCGACGGGCAGATATCGCCTCGGATCTCATTTGTATACTCAGCCGGAGCACAGAAAAATCATAATTTCCGGATATCGTTCCAAACCGGTTTCAGGAATCCTACTACACAGGATCAGTATATTGGATTAGATCTTGGGCCATTTGCGCTAATTGGTTCGGCTCCTGATAACTTGGACCGATATGTCGAAACTTTGGATGTGAGCGCTGGTGGTCAGGCTTTAGGTGCGCCGGCCACTGTTACTTTCACAGGTAACGATGCGTATAATACGAATTTGTACTCGGTTCCATCGGCACAAGCATTCTCTATTTCCCAAAATCCGGATGATCTTGAGATCGTCAACATTTCGCTAGTGAAACCAGAGCAGGTAAAGGCGTTTGAAGTTGGTTACAAATCGGTTGTCAACAATGATTTTAGTGTCGATATCAACGCATATTACAATACGTACAATGATTTCATGAGCACATCGCGCGTTATTAATCCGTACTATGGCGAAGTGGGGACAGATTTGACAAATCCACAAGTGTTACTTGGCCTTCAGGCATTGGCGAATGGCGACCGCAGGGTTTTCCAGGTGTACACAAACACTACCGAAACAGTAAATTCGTTCGGATTCGGAATCGGTCTTGGTAAAAAAGTATATAAGGATTTCGAGGTTGGTGTAAACTACAACCACTCGCAATTCGAGTTCGATCAGTCGAAGGACCCGTCGTTTATCGCCGGATTCAACACGCCCCGACACAGGGTCAAAGCATCGCTGGGAAATTCCAATTTATTTGAAAACTTCGGATTTAATTTCAATATCCGCTGGAGTGACGAGTACTTGTGGCAGTCATCTTTCGCCGATGGAATGATTCCGGAGGTAACTGTATTTGATGCACAGATCAATTATGCGGTGCCGTCTATCAAATCGATGTTCAAGGCAAGTGCGACGAATTTATTCGGAAACGATTATCTTCAGGTCATCGGTGCAGGACGAATTGGCCAGACAGTGCTGGTCTCGTGGATCATCAACCCATAATTAAATCAACTTAAAAATACAATCATGATAAGAAATATTAAATATCTGCTGTTTGCGTCCTTAAGTATAGTGGCGTGCAGTTCAGACGATGACGCTGGCGATGCAGTGGCGGAAGTGCCTATTACATCTGGAGAGGCCGATTTCTCAACGTACGTGGCGCTAGGGAACTCTTTAACTGCCGGGTATAGCGATAATGCGTTATTTAAAGCAGGCCAGGAAAACTCTTTCGCAAAATTATTAGCCGATCAATTTGCATTGGCCGGTGGCGGAGATTTCAGGATTCCGTATACCAATGACAATGTCGGTGGATTGTTGCTTGGTGGTAATGTGATCGCAGGTCCAAGGCTTGTTTTCAACGGCGTCGGACCAGTGCCATTGCCTGGCGGCGTCCCAACAACAGAGATTGGAGTCCCGCTCACCGGACCTTTTAACAACCTAGGTGTTCCTGGTGCAAAATCATTCCATCTTATGGCGCCGGGGTATGGTGACGTCGGCGGTGTTGCGACCGGAACAGCAAACCCATATTTTGTCCGGTTCCGCTCGAGTGCGACCGCCACCGTTCTTGAGGATGCTATGGCGCAACAGCCAACATTTTTCTCTTTATGGATTGGCAACAATGACGTTCTTGGCTATGCGACAACAGGTGGCGACGGTACTAACCCGATCACCGATCAAGGCATGTTCAATACAGTATACAATACGTTGATCGCACAATTGACTTCTCAGGGTGCTAAAGGCGTGGTCGCCAATATTCCTGATGTCGTAGATATTCCTCATTTCAGGACCGTTCCATATAATCCGCTTTCGCCGGCGAATCCCGCATTCGGGCCGATGATCCCAACGCTCAACGAGACATTCGGACAATTAAATCAGGCTTTTGCTTTTCTCGGAGTACCGGAGCGTTCGATAGTTTTTTCGACAACAGCACCAAGTGGTATGGTGATCCACGACGAATCTTTACCTAATATATCAGCACAACTTGCTCAGGTATTGCAGGCGGCAAACGTACCAGGCGCTGCAGTTCTTGCGAACCAATTTGGGCAGGCCCGTCAGGCAACAGCGGCGGATTTATTCGTCTTGCCGGCTCAAACTGTTATTGCTACATTGAATCAGCCTTATTTCGATTTTCTGGTGGGGCAGGGAGTGCCTGCGTCAATGGCCGGTCAGTTAGCGGTGAACGGAGTAACATATCCTTTACAGGACAAATGGGTTTTGCTTCCGAGCGAACAACAGGAAATAAGCGCCGCGACCGCAGCATTTAATTCAGTTATTCGGCAGGCCGCTGAAAGCAACGGGCTTGCGTTTGTAGATGCCAATGCTATGCTGCGCCAATTGGCAAATGGAGGTATCCGATTCGGCAACTACCACATGTCGTCGTCGTTTGCAGTGGGCGGAGCTTTCTCTCTCGACGGCATCCATCTGTCGGCACGAGCAAATGCGTATGTTGCCAATCAGTTCATTGAAGCTATCAACGAGCAATATGGATCAACGCTCAGAACCTACAGCCCTGAAAATTTTTCGGGGCAATATTCCGCCGAGCTGCCATAAGGTAACAATCGTCTATGAAAAGCCATCACTACAGATGGCTTTTTTTGTTTTTGCGCAGATTATTCTGCTGTTTCCGCAGCGTGTTGAATTGACGCCAATAAATCCGAAAAAATATGGCTAATAATTATTGGCTAATATGTATGAAAAATTTATCTTTGCACTCTGAAAAAAGTGGGGTCATTGATCATTTTTTCACAATCATAAAATGCTATTAAATAAATACATAAGCAAATGTCAAAAGTAATAGGTAAAGTTGCACAAATCATCGGGCCGGTCGTTGACGTTGTATTCAACGGAGAGAATGTCGAGCTTCCAAAGATTTATGATTCCCTTGAAGTCACCAGAAAAGACGGAACCATCCTGGTTCTGGAAGTACAGTCGCACATCGGCCAAAATACGGTGCGTACCATTTCGATGGATTCTACCGACGGTCTAAGCCGTGGCTACGAAGTGGTAGGAACAGGTAATCCGATTAAAATGCCGGTTGGCCCGGATGTTTACGGACGTCTGTTCAATGTAATCGGGGATGCTATCGACGGGCTGGGCGACTTGCCTAAAACAGGCGACAACGGATTATCGATCCACCGTCCTGCACCTCGTTTTGAAGATCTTTCGACTTCATCGGAAGTATTGTTTACAGGGATTAAAGTTATTGATCTGATCGAACCTTATGCAAAAGGTGGAAAGATCGGATTGTTTGGTGGAGCAGGTGTCGGTAAAACCGTACTTATCCAGGAACTAATCAACAACATTGCAAAGGGGCATGGCGGACTTTCAGTATTTGCAGGTGTAGGTGAGAGAACCCGTGAGGGAAATGACCTGCTTCGCGAAATGCTTGAGTCTGGCATTATCAAATACGGTGAGGAGTTTATGCATTCAATGGAAGCCGGCGGATGGGACC
>CAZLWZ010000082.1:0-7223 GCA_964563275.1 uncultured Flavobacterium sp. | reverse complement strand
GTTGATGTTCCGCGTTGCAAACGGAAACTCGAAAGTAATAAAATCGACCACCGGGTTAGGGTGCATCAGGATATTTGCTTCGGCAAAGCTAAATACATTGTTGCTGATCATATCCAGCGGAATCGTAGCGCCACCTTCAGGAAGAACAAGAAACAATCCGAACGCGGGGCCATTGCTGTTTAGGGACGGATATAAAAAACCGCTTGGAAGTACGGTTACCGCAAGGCCGTGCAATCTAAGTGACGCCAATGGTAGCCGATACGATGTTCTGAGTTCATTGTCAGCGCTCATTACCTGGATCTGGTACTGCGCCGGAATCAGCTCGTAGTAACCCGATGCCGTCGGACGATAGTAAACGTCTTCATTGATGTTTCCGCCCGCAACGGGTGGTACCACAATATTGACACGTGGTACGTCGTCGAGAGTGTTAAATATTAAAATATCGGTGGTTGTAGCAACATTGGCCACCTCGCGCCCCTGATCGAAGATGGATAGCTGGAATGGCTGCTGCGATTGGTACCCGGCCTTACTTACGTATCCGTGTGCGACAGCCACATTGGCACTTCCCGGAGTGAATAATGCTGTAACGCTGTAAATTGATGCCGAGGCAGAAGTACTTGAATCCGGAGCTATATCAATGCGCACATCGACATCGGCAGGAACATCGAGAAACGGCGTGGCACTTCTGAAAGATAAACCATCGGCGATTAAAACATTGTCGATGTAAATATCAACTGCCGTTAAAGCGACGTCAGCCGTATTGTGAATTACCTGAAGACGCGCTCGCTCCGCGGTTTGTGAAAATGCTTCGTGAATAATCGCAAGCATAGCTATAGTAACTAAAAAAGTAATTTTTCTCATAATTTAAAAATTTGCTTTCCTTAAAGTTAAAGCTTTACATCTGGATTTTAAGTTAATATATCGGTAATGTATATCTTTATCTTATCTAAAAATGTTTAAATGAAATTCCTCCCATTAAGAATTCTGCTGGTTTTGCTTCTGTACACCGATGCCGCTTCGTGTTTTTCCCAGACGAAAACTTCTTCACCAGACGCGCTCTCAGATACCACTTTTGTAAACCTGAAAGAGTATAGCGACCAGTTCATATACGATATGAAATATTCAACGGAAGATAATTTTTTGAAAACCGCCGTGTATGATTGTGCTGAATGTTATTTGCGGCTTAAGACCGTAAAAGCGCTTGTTAAAGCGAATGAAGCCGCGATGCAGCAGGGACTGCGCATAAAAATTTTTGATTGTTACCGGCCGCTCGATGTCCAGAAGAAAATGTGGACGATCGTGCCAAATGCAACCTATGTTGCTGACCCGTCAAAAGGCTCGATCCACAATAGAGGTGGAGCCGTGGACCTCACTTTGGTGGATTCCGACGGAAAGGAATTGGCTATGGGAACCGCTTTTGATCATTTCGGACCCGAAGCGGCACACGGTTACGCAGAATTACCAGATAAAGTGATTGCCAATAGAAAATTGCTGCGAAGCATCATGGAACAAAGTAGTTTTTCGGCTTTAGCCTCGGAGTGGTGGCACTATAATTTGAAAGGCAGTAATACAGACCGTGTTTCGAATTTTAAGTGGGATTGCGATTAGTTTAATACGCAATGCAGTGTTTCTACAAAATACCGTCCAGGATGATAGACTTTACCATCAAGCTCAGCCACCAGTTCCGATCGTAAAATATAATCCACGGTATCGGTCGCAAACCGGACGCGCATAATCGACACTGGTGAGGTCTTCAAATCATCGATCGATCCCTGCACAAACAAAAAGACCCCGTTCATGATCCGGTTATTTTTTCCCTTTTCATCGCGAACCGTTGTTCCGCAATTATCCTGATCGACGTGAATCATGGTGACGATCTTGCCATTTTCCAGTTGCAGGAACAATCGCGAATTTTGATCAAGGCATTTTGCTTTTATAAAATCCTGACTTTTCTCGAGGAACTGGACGTTTAATGACGGCATTCCGTCGGTTTGCACAAGGGATAGAAAAATATATGATGCCAGTCCGCCAAAATTCCGCTCGTACACTAGGTACTCCGGAGTTTCTTTGTAAACCCCGATGCTGTCTTGAACATTTGCAGTGTATGCACACGGCTTTTGCGAATACGACGAATTGAAAGAGATCAAAAAAGCGGCAAAGAGGAGAAATCGCATTGTTATTTTATTTTGCTGCAAATTAAAACAATTTTCTCGTTATTTATGTTCGTCGTGAAGAAACAGTAGGTGTCGCCGCCATCCCGAATTTTTAACTTTTTCCGAATCGAGTCGACAGATTCAGGAAAGTTGCGCGTAGTGACGTTCGCCTGTATCCCTTGTAGCTTCTTTATATAAGATTTGCTGTACGGCAGCTGTCGTTCTATCTTGAAAACGCGGCCCGGGAAATCATCCCGAAGCTGTTCCGAAGTGTAAAGATGGGAATGTCGATGCAGTTTGAATATATTGAAAGCAATCGCGATTTGTTCAAAACCACCTGATTTCATTATTGCCGAATTGGGTTCATACAGGTATGTCAATGGCAGGCCCGTCTCGGCCAGCGCCTCCCCGACGAAAAACTCAAACATTTCTGCCGAACCCTTTTTTAAATTAATCGTTTTGTAGCGTATAGTACCGGTAAAACCGTTTTCTATCTCAAACAATAGCTCCTTTACATCGTTATCGACAGCGACTGCGTGTATGGTTCGCACATTTTTCAGTTCCGATAGTGCTGCGGTAATATCAAGCAACGGAGCCGCTTTAATCAATATGTTGTTCGAATACTTAAGATATGTCGACAATAGATCGGGAACATTAGGTTCGCAATCGGTCAGCAGGAAAACACGACCGCTTTCACGCCGGCGAGAAGGATCGATAAAGATCCAATCAAAGATCCTGTTGGACTGCTTCAGAAAGTTAAGACTGTCGCCTGCGTAACTGTTGATGTTGTGGGCACCTAGCATTGCGAAATTATGCGCCGCAATTTGCTGCAGTTCGGGGTTGGTTTCACAATGAAAGACAAGGTCAACGGCTTTTGAAAAGTAAAATGCGTCGACACCAAATCCGCCGCTGAGATCCGCTAGCGTTTCGCCCTGGACAAGGTTCGATTTATATTGCGCTGTGGCCTCTGAAGAAGTTTGTTCGACTGATATTTTAGTGGGATATACAATGTTTTTTGTGGCAAACCAGGTTGGTAACTTTGTAGCGGCTTTTTTTCGTGCCGATATTTGATTCAGAATATTTGTCCAGGCAATTCCGGGAAACGGATTTTTTGCCAAAGCCAGCTTCCGCACGTCCGCAGCGGTATGATCATGAATGTATTGCTGTATTTCCGGCCGAAGCAGATCCCTCAGTATCAAATGTGCTTGGTTAATTGTTTCACAATTCGGTTATCGGGGAAGAACTCTTTGCCGATTACTTTAAGGATCGTGTAGAGCGGCACTGCGATTATCATCCCCATGATCCCGAAAAGGAACCCCGCGATCAGGATCACCAGAAAAATTTCGAGCGGATGCGAATTGACACTATTAGAAAAAATTAGTGGTTGCGATAAATTATTGTCGATCACCTGAACGATCCAGAATCCGATCAACACATAAATCGTTACGGGAAGCACTTCGGTTTGGAAATCGCTGCCAATATTGCTGAGCATCGTCAGAGCAGCAGCAAGTACCGACGCTATCAGCGGCCCCACATACGGAATAATGTTTAAAACCCCACACAAAAATGCGATGACCAGTGCGTTCTGTACGCCGAAGATAAGCAGCACAATGAGGTATAAGATGAAAACTATAAACAACTGCAACAGCAGCCCAATGAAGTATCGGGACAGCAATGTGTTCGTCTTATCAATAGAGTTCAGGATTTTTTCTTCCTGCGCCGGCGGCAGAATTCTTCTTATTCCACGGGCAAACATCGCGCGATCTTTCAAAAAGAAAAAAGTGATGAACAGCACCGATGCCAGGCCAATCCCGACGCTGCTTAGTGTACCAAGAATGTAGTTCAGCAGATCAGGAATAAAATCCAGGTTAATTTTGGAAGCCAGATCAGAGTTCTGCAGCATTGACTGCGTGTCGATATTATTATTTTCAAGATAAGCCGCTATTTGCGTTATCAGATGCATGACCCTTTCTTCGATGGCGGCGGTATTTAGCAGTGATAAATTCTGCCCCTGCGAAATAACCAGAGGGACAAACATCATGATGAAGCCGGCAATGATTAAAATGAAAAAGAAAAGCGTTGTAACTGTTGCAAACAAATTATTGAACTTGGTACGCTTCTTCAGAAACAACATAATCGGCGTTCCGATTAAAGTAAGTATCAACGCGATCAGCAGGTAAATTAAAACAGGTTTGATCAGGCCCAGAAAATGATAAATAAAATAGACAGCAGCAATTACGGCAACTGCCTTCAGTATTCCTTTGGCGATAATTTTAGACGTTATTGTCTCAGTTGGTGAATACATAGTGCACTATATTAGCTCCCATCTTCAGCGCTTTTTGCCGTACTTCCGCAGGATCATTATTGACTTCGGGATCTTCCCATCCGTCACCTAAATCGGTTTCATAAGTGTAAAGCAACGCCAGCCTGCCGCTGAGGAAAATTCCGAATGCCTGCGGCCGCTTCCCGTCATGTTCATGAATTTTAGGAAGACCTGCCGGAAAAGGGTTAGGTTTTTGAAAAATGGCGTGCGTCGAAGGTATTTCAACCAACTGGATATCTGGAAATAACTTGTTAATTTCCTTCCGGACATATTGGTCCATTCCGTAATTATCGTCAATATGAAGAAAGCCGCCGCCGTTCAGGTAGTTGCGCAGATTTTCGGAATCGGCTGCGTTAAACACAACGTTCCCGTGTCCGGTCATATGAACAAACGGATAGGAAAACAGATCCGGATTTGAGGGTTCCACGGTCGCGGGTTTACTTTTTATCCGTGTGTTGATGGTTTGGTTGCAGAATTTGATAAGGTTAGGAAGCGATGTCGGGTTGGCATACCAGTCGCCGCCGCCATTGTACTTGAGTAATGCGATTTCCTGCGCATTCCCTGTCGAAATAATAAGCACCAAAAATAAAAGTATCCGCGACATATATTTAGCTATTCATTGAGAAGCGCCACCGTGTGACAGGCTGCTATCGCTGCGGTTTCGGTACGCAGGCGTGTGTTTCCCAAAGATACTGCAATGTAATTGTTTTTAAGTGCGGTTGCAATTTCTTTTTCCGAAAAGTCACCTTCAGGCCCAATTAAAATGGTAATATCCGTTTGATTTGAAATGGCGTCTTTTAGCGATCGTTTTGTGGTTTCTTCACAGTGTGCGATCAGGCGTAAAGTGCCGGTATTGTTTTGAACAAAGGAACTAAAGGTTGCAACGTCGTTAAGTTTTGGAAGGTAAGCCTGCAGGGACTGTTTCATTGCTGATTGCAGAATCTTTTCGTACCGCTCGCTTTTTACTGCCTTTCGTTCCGATCGGTCGCAAATAAGCGGCGTAATTTCCGAAATTCCAAACTCGGTTGCTTTTTCCAGAAACCACTCGTACCGGTCGTTCATTTTTGTTGGAGCAACGGCGAGGTGTAAATGGTACTTCAGCGGTTCGGCTTTGGTGATTGAAGTGATCGCAACTGTGCATTTGCTGTCGGACGCCAGAGTAATTTCGGTCTCAAAAATGAATCCCTTGCCATTGGTTACAAATAATTTATCGCCTGATTGTTTACGCATCACTTTAACAATGTGTTTGCTCTCTTCACGGTCAAAGAAGAACCCCGATGTTTGCTCGTCTATTTGTGGATTGTAAAATAATTGCATGTTTTAAAATTCGATCCGGGCTTTTGAAACCACAGACGTTGGTGCAAAATCGCCTTGTAAATATTTCAGATATCCGACTATTCCAATCATAGCAGCGTTGTCGGTCGTATATTCAAATTTTGGAATGTAGGTTTTCCACCCCAATGCATTTTGTGCCTCTAATGCTTTACGAATCCCCGAATTCGCCGATACGCCTCCGCCGATTGCCACTTGCGTAATGCCGGTTTCTTTGACAGCCAAAGTTAGTTTCTCCATCAATATCTGAATGATAGTGTGCTGAATCGAGGCGCAGATGTCGGCCAGATTCTCCTGAACGAACGCGGGGTTTTCGGCAACTTTTTTCTGAATGAAATACAAAATGGCCGTTTTTAATCCCGAGAAACTAAAATCAAGCCCCGGGACTTTGGGTTTTGTAAATGAGAAAGCAGTGGGATTTCCCAGCTGCGCGTGTTTGTCGACCAATGGCCCGCCCGGATAAGGGAGCCCAAGGATTTTGGCACTTTTGTCGAAGGCTTCACCTACAGCGTCATCTGTTGTTTGCCCGATGATTTCCATCCTAAAATAATCATCAACACGAACAATTTGTGTATGTCCACCGCTGATGGTCAATGCCAGGAACGGGAATGTAGGCTTCTCAAAACCCTGTTCTGCAATAAAATGAGCCAGAATATGCGCCTGCATGTGGTTTACTGAAATCAACGGAATACCAAGGGCCATCGCAAACGATTTTGCAAACGAACTGCCAACCAACAGCGATCCCATCAACCCCGGACCTTGTGTGAAGGCAATTGCCGAAAGTTGATCTGCAGACAAATTAGCTTTTTTTAAAGCCGCATCAATAACCGGCACTATGTTTTGCTGGTGCGCACGCGAGGCCAGTTCAGGTACCACACCACCGTATTGCGTGTGAATTAATTGGTTTGCCACAACATTTGCAAGCACGGTATCGTTATGTAATACAGCTGCCGCGGTGTCATCGCATGAACTTTCGATAGCAAGTATGTAAACATTTTTAGACTGCATGATTGCGGGGCTGCTTTTTGGCAAATAATAATTAATCTTCGTTAAAATAATCTATTTTTACAAATGATTTTTGGCGTGGCAAATTTAATCATTTTTATGCCCCGCCTGGTGCACATCGCTACATAATTCAGCATTAACTTAAACCGAGGGTTTATCAGAAGATTTTTAAAAATAGTATTGCGTGGCATCGTCGCGTTAATCCTGCTGCTGCTGTTGCTCGCCGTGGCACTGTCGCTTCCGGCGGTGCAGACAAAGCTGGGGGATTATGTTGCGAACATGATCAATAAGGATTACGGTACCGACATACACGTTGATAAGGTAGCGATCTCGGCCTTTGGCAGTGTCAAGCTTAAATCGGTCATGATCCGCGACCACCACCGCGACACGCTGATTTTTGCCAACAGAAT
>CAZLWZ010000081.1:0-7240 GCA_964563275.1 uncultured Flavobacterium sp. | reverse complement strand
CCGAGATAAACCCGGCGCACCATTTCATCCTGCACCAGTTCCTCGGGCACACCAGCCTTTAAAATTCCGCCTTCAAACATCAGGTACGTTTTATCGGTAATTGCCAGCGTTTCCTGAACGTTGTGATCGGTAATCAAAATCCCGATGTTTTTATTCTTCAATTGCGCAACAATCCGCTGGATGTCTTCAACCGCAACAGGATCGACGCCGGCGAAGGGTTCGTCAAGAAGTATAAACTTTGGATCGGTTGCCAATGCACGTGCGATTTCGGTTCGTCGACGTTCCCCGCCCGATAGTAAATCACCGCGATTGGTACGGATGTGTTGCAGGCTGAACTCATCGATCAGCGATTCCATCTTTGCAATTTGTTCCGCTTTAGACAGCTTGGTCAATTGCAAAACACTCAGAATGTTGTCCTCGATGCTGAGTTTTCTAAAAACCGATGCTTCCTGCGCGAGATAACCGATGCCGTTTTGTGCCCGCTTGTACATCGGGTAGTCGGTGATGTCAGTATTGTCGAGGTAAATGTGACCGCTGTTTGGCTTCACCAGTCCGACGATCATGTAGAAGGAAGTTGTCTTCCCGGCGCCGTTTGGTCCTAACAGACCCACGATTTCGCCCTGATTAACTTCAACCGACACGCCTTTCACGACGCTGCGGCCTTTATACGTCTTCACTAATTTATCAGCTCTTAGTACCATGGGGTGGAAATTTGAAAATTTGAAAATTTGGAAATTTAGTTCCTGTTCGTGAAAACTGTTTCTTCTATTTAAGCGTCATTGTAGGCAAATTAAAAGAATATATAACAATAAATTTAAGGCTTAACAAAATGTTATTAATCACGCAATTCTATCATTGGAAATTTCCACCCCGAAGCAGTGGCCCAAAGAACCGTAGGTAAATTTCCAAATCTTCAAATTTTCAATCTTCAAATTCTCAAATTAAAAATCGCGATTCTCCAGAGCCTCCCAGAATTCATACGCGCGGCGCAGGTGCGGAATTACGATTGTTCCTCCGACAAGTGTGGCAATCGACATAGTTTCCATCATTTCCTCTTTTGTAACTCCTTCTTTGTGACAGGTTTCGAGATGGTAGCGAACGCAGTCGTCACAGCGCAAAACCGTCGATGCGACAAGTCCGAGCAGTTCCTTTGTTTTAACGTCAAGCGCTCCCGGCGCATACGCATTGGTGTCGAGATTAAATATTCGCCTGACGATCTTATTGTTGTCGGCCAGCAGTTTTTCGTTCATCTTTGAACGGTAGTCATTAAATTCCTGGATGATATCACTCATTTGCTGCTTCTAATTTTTTTGTTACTGCCGCCGAAATAAAAATGCTGATTTCGTAAATCACCATCAACGGGATTGTTACGATGATCTGGCTGATGACATCAGGCGGAGTTACGATGGCTGCCAGAATTAAAATGATTACAAGTGCATGGCGTCGATAAGCGCGCAGGAATGCAGGCGTCACCAATCCTAACCTGCTCAAAAAGAAAATGACTATCGGCAGTTCAAACAAAAGTCCGCATGCGAGTACTGATGTTTTTATAAGGCCGATATACGATGACAGATTGAATTCGTTCTGAATGATGCTGCTGACGGTAAAAGTCGCAAAAAAATGAACCGACAGAGGGATTATTACATAATACCCGAACAGTACACCCAAAAAGAAGAGCAGCGACGCCATGGTTATGAATAGTCTGGCACTGTGCCGTTCCTTGTCGTAAAGCGCAGGCCGGATAAATTTCCACACCTCCCACAAAACATAGGGAAAGCCGACGATAAAGCCACCTGTGATACAAATCCAGATCAAGATGCTTATCTGTCCTTCCATCTCGGTATTCTGGACATAGAATGGGATTTCGGTAATGCATATCGCGTCCCCGGCGCCGAAGAATTTCGATATGTCGCACATTACGGTATAAGTAATGAAATTGGCCTTGGTAGGGCCAAATACAATCTCGTCAAAGATGAATTCGCTCACGAAAAACAGCGCTACCGCGGCCACAAGAACACCAATAGTACTGCGAACCAGCAACCACCGCAGGTCCTCCAGGTGGTCAAGGAACGACATTTCGTCAGGATTTTTTTTGACTTTTGCCATTAGACGATGCCTTCTTTTAAAATATCATGAAGGTGCAGCACGCCCTGATATTGCTCGTTTTCCAGAACAATTAATTGAGTGATTGAAAAATCTTCGAGAATATTCAGCGCATCGACAACCATGTCGCTCATCTGGATCATCTTCGGATTTCTGGTCATAATATCCTTGGCCTTAAGGTCGGTGAAAGTGTCGCGGTCATTCAACATCCGTCGTATATCGCCGTCGGTAATAATCCCGATCACCTGTTCGCCTTCGACCACTGCCGTCACGCCAAGTCTTTTTTCCGAAATTTCGAAAATCACCTTCTTTATTGCCGCATCGGGATCGACCATGGGCTTATGCGTGCGGTCGAGCATATCGCCTACGCGGAGCAGCAACTTCTTGCCAAGGGCGCCACCGGGATGGTATTTTGCGAAGTCGGCCGGTGTAAATCCGTGCATTTCCATCAGGCATACCGCAATCGCGTCGCCCATAACGAGCTGCGCCGTCGTACTGCTGGTGGGTGCCAGGTTAATGGCACACGCTTCCGATTCGACTGTCGTATTTAAAACATAATCCGATTCTTTCGCAAGAAAAGACGTAACGTTGCCGGTTATTGCGATCAACGCATTTCCAAAGCGCTTCAGGATTGGCACCAGCACCTTAATCTCGGGGCTGTTACCGCTTTTTGAGATGCAGATTACAACATCATCGGGTTGAACCATGCCCAAGTCGCCGTGAATAGCTTCCGACGCGTGAAGAAACATCGAGGGCGTTCCGGTCGAATTCAGTGTCGCAACAATCTTCTGGGCGATGATAGCACTCTTTCCGATCCCGGTAATGACAACCCGTCCTTTTGCGTTGAAAATCACCTCTACTGCATCGGGAAAGTCATCATTCAGATATGTGTCAAGCTGTGAGATTGCTGCGCTTTCGGCAAGAATAGTTTGTCTGGCAACCGCGAGAATCTGTTGTTTTGAAATCAAAGCGGGGAATTATTAAGTTGTAGGTCTAAAAGAAAATCGTATCTTTATGTGGTGCAAATTTATATAAAATACCCTTAAGTAAGAATGAATTCACCCGAAATTGACATACACCGGGAACTAAAAAAACATTTTGGTTTCAGCCAGTTTAAAGGTCTTCAGGAACAGGTAATTAAAAGCATTCTTTCAAAAAAAAACACATTCGTCATAATGCCGACAGGCGGTGGAAAATCGCTTTGTTACCAACTGCCTGCGCTTATTCAGGAAGGCACTGCAATTGTCGTTTCGCCGCTGATTGCGCTGATGAAAAACCAGGTTGATGCCATTCGTAGCCTTTCGTCGGAATATGGTATTGCACATGTGCTTAATTCATCGTTGACAAAAGCCGAAACCGCGCAGGTAAAGAAAGATATAACCGCGGGAGTGACCAAGCTGCTTTATGTGGCACCCGAATCGTTGATCAAGGAGGACAACGTGGCGTTTTTGAAGACTGTCCCCCTGTCGTTCGTTGCAATAGATGAGGCGCACTGCATCTCGGAATGGGGACATGATTTCCGCCCCGAGTACAGAAATCTGAAAAACATCATCCGGCAACTGGGTGATATTCCCGTGATAGGCCTTACAGCTACAGCCACGCCGAAGGTTCAGGAGGATATTTTAAAGAACCTTGACATGGCCGATGCGGCGACTTTTAAAGCCTCGTTTAACCGGCCTAATTTATTCTATGAAGTTCGTACAAAGACCCAAAATATTGAAGCCGATATTATTCGCTTTATCAGGCAGCACAAAGGGAAATCGGGCATCATATATTGTCTGAGCCGGAAAAAAGTTGAGGCAATCGCGCAGGTCCTGCAGGTAAACGGTATCAGTGCCGTTCCGTACCACGCCGGTCTTGACGCGAAAACGCGCGCGAAACATCAGGACATGTTCCTGATGGAAGATGTCGATGTAGTGGTTGCGACGATCGCATTCGGAATGGGAATAGATAAGCCCGATGTCCGTTTTGTGATCCACCACGATATCCCAAAATCGCTCGAGAGCTACTATCAGGAAACGGGACGCGCCGGCCGCGATGGAGGAGAGGGCTATTGTTTGGCGTATTACTCCTATAAGGATGTCGAGAAACTCGAAAAATTTATGTCGGGTAAACCCGTGGCCGAACAGGAAATTGGTTTTGCCTTACTTCAGGAAGTAGTTGCGTATGCCGAAACTTCAATTTCGAGACGCAAATTCCTGTTGCATTACTTCGGTGAAGAGTTTGACAGTGAGACTGGTGAGGGAGCCGATATGGACGATAATGTCAGAAACCCGAAAAACAAAGTTGAGGCGCGCGATCAGGTGGTGAAACTACTGAAGGTGGTGCGGGACACAAAATTTCTGTACAAATCCAAAGAAATAATATTTACACTTATAGGAAAGGTCAATGCAGTGATCAAGGCGCACCGGACCGATGCCCAGCCGTTCTTCGGCAGTGGCGCCGATTTTGAGGAACGCTATTGGATGGCGCTGATCCGACAAGTTCTCGTCGAGGGTTATTTATCTAAAGATATTGAAACCTACGGCGTATTAAAGGTGACTGAAAAAGGTCGCAATTTTATAGAAAATCCGACTTCGTTTATGATGTCGGAAGACCACGCATATAACGAGAACGAAGATACGGCAATCGTCACCGCATCCAAAGTCACGGCTACCGCCGATGAAGCGCTGATGGCCATGCTGCGCGATCTGCGAAAGAAAGTCGCAAAACGTCTTGGAGTTCCGCCGTTTGTGGTTTTTCAGGATCCCTCCCTTGAGGATATGGCACTAAAATATCCAATGACCATTGAAGAACTCGGTGCGGGAATCCACGGAGTAGGGGAAGGCAAAGCCAAGAAGTACGGAAAGGACTTCGTTGAACTGATCCGGAAATACGTCGAAGACAACGACATTACACGGCCCGACGATCTTGTGGTAAAATCTACCGGTGCCAATTCGGCGAATAAACTCTACATCATCCAGAACATCGACCGCAAGTTGTCACTTGATGACATCGCGCGCGCCAAAGGCCTTACGATGGATGCGCTGCTGAAGGAAATGGAACAGATCGTATATTCCGGAACCAAACTCAATATCAAGTACTGGGTCGACGAGATGCTGGATGAGGATCAGCAGGAGGAAATCCAGGAATATTTTATGGAATCCGAATCAGACCGAATCGATGTCGCGCTAAAGGAATTTGAAGGCAATTACGATGTTGATGAGCTTCGACTGATGCGAATTAAATTTATAAGCGAAGTGGCGAATTAGGCGGAGGGTTAGTTTGCAGTCTCAGTTGCAGTTTGCAGTCGCAGTCTCAGTTTGCAGTCTCAGTCTCAGTATGCAGTTTCAGTCAGCAGGTTAAAAGTTTAAAGTTGGAGAACCCACACCCTAGACCTAACCCCTAATCCCTAATCCCTAATCCCTAACTCCTAACTCCTAACCCCCAACCCCTAACCCCTACCATGGACTCATTAACACAAATTATCCTCGGCGCTGCAGTAGGTGAGGCGGTGCTCGGCGAAAAACTTGGAAACCGCGCCGTACTGTATGGTGCGATCATAGGCACCATTCCCGATCTGGATGTATTAGTCGGCAATTTTGTGGACCCGCTGACCGCGATCGAGATCCACCGCGGCTTCAGCCATTCCATATTATTTTTTGTGCTCTTTTCTCCACTGCTGGGGCTGGCGATCAAAAAGCTTGAACGCCGGCGCGAGGTCAGATACCAGGAAGCCACTCTGCTCGCATTTTTGTGCCTTTTTACTCATGCGCTGCTCGATGCGTTCACTACCTGGGGCACGCAGCTGTTGTGGCCGCTTGATCACAAGGTGGCGTGGAATTCGATTTTTGTGATTGATCCGCTTTATACACTGCCATTTCTGTACTTCCTGATCCGGGCGATGAGGTTGCCGCGTAAAAACAAACAAAGGCGAAAATGGAACCATATCGGATTAGCAATCAGCACGTCCTACCTGCTGCTGACGCTGGTCTTTCAGCAGATTGCGCTTTCCAACTTCAAAAATGCACTAAAAGACAGCGGCGTCAATTACGAATCGATTATAGTGAAGCCGGCGCCGCTGACCACGATTCTGTGGAGCGCAAACGTAGCGGTTCCCGGAGGATATTTGCTTGCCGATTATTCATTTTTCGATAGTTCGCCAATCAAATTCGACTATTATCCGCAGAACGCACCGTACCTGGGCCTTTTACGCGAAAGCGAAGCCGTGCAGCGTCTCATCAAAATTTCCGAAGGCTGGTACGTGATCACGAAACGCGACGACAAGCTGTATTTTAATGATTTGCGGTTCGGCACTTTGGAAAACGACCCGCAGAACCCGACATTCGTATTCAGTTACGAATTGATCGACGACGGTGAGACGGTCACTGCACGTGAAGTCGACAAAGGGCAGCGCGAAGGCTTGGAACTTCTAAAACGGTTGTTTACCCGTATCGCAGGAAACTAAAGCGGCGCGTAAAGTTCGGCGCGGTGTGGTTTTAAAGCATCGCGAACCAAAACCAGATGCTCATCGGTGACCACCATAAACGCTACAGCGTGCATTTCGCTGATGATCTCAAACCCGGTGATATTCAGTGGAAGGTTCTCAATTGCAATATATTCTTTTAGATGTTTTTCGTGATGCTCAGCAGTCTTCTCCGATGCCGGCCCGCGAAAATCCCAAATCATTTTAATTTTTCTCATTCGACAAAATTACTCTTTTTTTTGTGGGCGCAGTGAAGAGCAAAATCCAAATTCCAAACTCCAAATTCCAAATTCCAAATTCCAAATTTGCTGCTTACTGTTACTGCCAACTCCTAACCCCTAACTCCTTTCTCCTACCTCCTAACCCTAAAATCCATTTCCTTCATTCCAAATCTAAAATCTATAATCTACCTTTGCACCATGCCAAAAGAAATACTGCTGCAGGTTGCGCCTGAGGTGGCCGCAAACGATGAATTGCTTAAAAAACAGCTCAGTTCGCTGATGCGTGTCGGTGTCGCTGATATTGCACATATTTCAATACTGAAACGGTCCATCGACGCGCGCCAAAAGGCGGTCAAGTATAATCTTAAGGTACATGTGTACATGTCGGGTGAGGCGTATACGCCACGTCGTATCACAAGAGCACTCACTCAGAGGATGCTTTGGTTTTTTT
>CAZLWZ010000080.1:0-7257 GCA_964563275.1 uncultured Flavobacterium sp. | reverse complement strand
AGCTGCAAATATGACCGAGGTCGCACTTAATTCGTATTGTTCGTTTATGCCCGGAGGTGATTTTTTTTCGATTCAGGGAAATGTCAATATTGTAGGCAACAATGGCTCGTGCAATGTCCTCACGAATGAAATTCCAAATTTTAAATTAGCGATTTCAGATGGATTTAATACGGGTTTTGCTTATACTGACAGCGGCGCGGGAAGCTATACCTTTTATGCCGCGGAAGGAACCCACACAATTACACCGGTGATGCAGAATTCATATTTCACGGTTTCTCCCGGTTCGGCTTCAGTAACATTTCCGGGATCTGTTTCGGAAGTTATGCAGAACTTCTGCCTTACGCCCACAGGAGTATATTCTGATGTGGAGATCAGCATGTTTCCACTGGAAGTTGCACGGCCGGGATTTGATTGCTTATATAAGATAATCATCCGAAATAATGGCACCGAAATCGAAAACGGTACAATTCAGGTTAGTTATAATGATAATGTCTTGGATTTCGTATCTGCTGCACCTTTAGCCACGGGTGGTTCGGGATCGTTGATTTGGGCGTATGAAGATCTGATGCCATTTCAGTCGCGTGAATTTTTCGTTACTGTAAATGCAAACTCGCCAGTTGAAATTCCGTCTTTAGACTCGGGCGATATTTTGACATTTTCTGCAACGATAGTAGCTGGACCAGACGAAACGCCAAACGATAATGTTTTTATCCTTGAACAGGAAGTCGTAAACTCCTTTGATCCCAATGACAAGACTTGTGTGCAAGGGAATACAGTTGGCCCAGAGTTGATAGGGGAATATGTGCATTATGTTATCCGATTTGAAAATACCGGGACATTTGCTGCGCAAAATATAGTAGTCAAGGATATGATTGACCAAGCCAAATTTGATATCTCATCACTAACGCCGATTACCGCAAGTCATCCGTTTGTTACCCGAATCCAGGGGAACAGGGTAGAATTCATTTTCGAAAATATCATGCTTCCATTTGACGATGCAACAAACGATGGGTATGTTGCCTTCAAAATCAAGATACTCGATACGCTGACACTAGGAGATTCTTTTTCAAATAGTGCGTCGATTTATTTCGATTATAATTATCCCATTGTGACCGACGCGGCAGTAACAACAATCCAGAATCTGCGCAATCCTGATTTTCCTTTCTCAAAATATTTTACGGTTTATCCGAATCCGGCAAATTCGATGCTGAACATTAGATCTCGTAATGAAGTTGTAACGAAATCATATGAAATATTTAATATTTTGGGGCAATTGGTAATCGCAATCCCTAACGCCGAATCCATTTTGGCGATTGATGTTTCGCAATTGAAAGCAGGTACATATTTCCTAAAGATTAATTCGGATATGGGAACAACAAATACTAAATTTGTCAAGAATTGAATCAAACGCAACCGCTTACGAGCCCCGCGATCCGTGGGGCTTTTTGTTGGTTTGTTTAACAATACAATAAGTGCCTTTACGTCTCTGCCAAATTTTAAATAATGTATAAAGAATTAAAGAAGTTTACAACTACCGGGAGTTTCACTTTTACTTCCGATGAAAGCCTGGAAGATAAATGCAATGCGCCTGAAAGCGGTAGCGGCATTTTTATAGTTTATGAAGTGAAAGGCGAAGAGAAAGAACTGATCATGGTAGCATCAACCGGAACAGTTCAAAATGACGGCACGCTGAAAAGCAAAAACGGCGGATTATATGATAAAATCGTCAACGGCCATCAATTTGCGAAGACCGGTAGAAAATATTCGTGGCCGGCCCAAATGAAAAGCGAAGGGATTGAGCTACTTGAGGTTCACTGGTATGATACTTTCAATGCGAAACATAAGGTGATACCAACGTTCGTCGAAGGCCAGGTTTTACAGAACTTCCTGAGCGAAAACGAACGGCTCCCAAAATGGAACATCGCCTTTTAAACAGCCGGAAATATTCTTATATTTGGCGTACCCTAGCCCTGATGGCAGCGGAAATCCTTACAGGCGCTTCTTTAAGCCTGTAAGATTGCAGCGAACAGCAGGAATGGCTACAAAAACAAAAAAAACTGAAACTTGTATGAAATTACTCGAAGGAAAAACTGCGATTATAACCGGCGCAAGTCGTGGCATAGGCAAAGGGATTGCCGAAGTATTCGCAAAACACGGTGCTAATGTGGCTTTTACGTACAGTTCGTCGGTCGAATCGGCGAAAGCACTCGAAAATGAACTGATCGCATTGGGAATTAAAGCTAAAGGTTACCAGTCGAACGCGGCTGATTTTGATGAAGCGCACAAACTGGTGGAAGATGTATTGGCCGAGTTTGGCACAATCGATATTTTGATCAACAATGCCGGAATTACAAAAGATAACCTGTTGATGCGGATGTCGGAAGAGGATTTTGACAAAGTTATTGAGGTGAATCTGAAATCGGTTTTTAACATGACCAAAGCAGTTCAGAAGACGATGCTGAAGAAGCGCGCGGGATCGATAATCAACATGAGTTCGGTAGTAGGAGTGAAGGGGAATGCCGGGCAGACCAATTATGCGGCATCGAAAGCGGGTGTCATCGGGTTTACGAAATCGGTTGCCCTTGAACTGGGTTCGAGGAATATCCGATGCAACGCTATTGCACCGGGTTTTATTGAAACCGAAATGACCGCCAAGCTAAATGAGGATGTGGTTCAGGGCTGGCGCGATTCTATTCCGCTGAAGCGAGGTGGATCGACAGAAGACGTTGCGAATGCCTGTTTATTTTTTGCATCCGACCTAAGCGCCTACGTTTCGGGCCAGGTTTTAAATGTTGACGGCGGAATGTTGACATAATCATAAATGATTGAGCAGGTTTCTGTTTACCTATAAAACAAAATGACGACAACAACGATACTGCTGATAATTCTTTCATTTCTTCTAGCCGCAGGATTGTCATTTTTTCAATACTATTACAAAGCCGGCGACAGGACCAGGATCTATCTGTTGCTGGCTTTTCTTCGTTTTGCTACGTACTTTACGATATTTCTTCTGCTTATAAATCCGCTTATTACTACGACGAGTTACGAAGTAGAGAAGACGCCGCTTCCGGTGGTGATCGACAACTCTTCTTCGGTCAGACATCTGGGCGCCTCGGCTGCCGCGGTAGAGGTTTACGATGCCATTATGCAGCACCGCCGATTATCCGACAAATTTGACATTCAGCCATACCGGTTTGCAGGTGAAGTTGAAACCTCGGAAGAGTTTGATTTCTCCGGTAACCAAAGTAATATCGAGAAAGTAGCCACCACTTTGCGAAGCATCCATAAAAACAAGTCATATCCCACAATCCTCGTTTCTGACGGTAACCAAACGCAGGGCAGCGATTTTGTATATGCTTTTGCCGACGCTAATAAAGTCTATCCCGTTGTTCTAGGCGATACCACAACTTTTACCGATTTGAGGATCACGCGCGTGAATGTAAATAAATATGCATTTCACAAAAATCAGTTCCCCGTCGAGATCTTTGTTCAATATTCAGGCAATAAAAATGTAACTGCCAATTTGACTATTCAGCAAGGAGGAACATCGGTCTATAAACAATCTGTCTTTTTCTCCAACGCTACAAAGTTTGCTACTATAAATGTATTATTACCGGCAAATAGGGTTGG
This sequence comes from uncultured Flavobacterium sp., assembly GCA_964563275.1. Classification (GTDB taxonomy): domain Bacteria; phylum Bacteroidota; class Bacteroidia; order Flavobacteriales; family Flavobacteriaceae; genus Flavobacterium. The sequence goes on along the minus strand of CAZLWZ010000080.1, from coordinate 3,627 downwards.
ACTTCAAATGTTTCGAGTGTCAATAACATCGCCTGAAGCTGAAAAAAACACGTATAACAACAGCAAGAATTTCGCAGTTGAGATAATAGATCAGAAAACAGAGGTCGCAATTGTATCGGAAATCAGCCATCCCGATATTGGTTCCTTAAAAAGGTCTATAGAATCAAACTCGCAGCGTAATGTAACGCTCGTACGACCTGAAGGGGTGAAGATTCAGGATTATGATGTGGTCGTTTTATATCAGCCTACTGCAGGTTTTCGAGCGATTTACGAAAGTTTGCGAACAGCAGGAGTCAACACTCTAACAATTACCGGCACAGCAACTGATTTTTCCTTTTTAAACCAACAACAGGATGAGGTTGATTTCAGGATGAGCCAGCAATCCGAGGATTACCTTGCACAATATGAGGCGCAGTTTAATGCATTTGCGCTTGATGACTTTGGTTTTGCGGAGTTTCCGCCGCTTCAACACGCCTTTGGTACTATCACCGTTAAAGGAAAGATGTCCACGTTACTGTCGTCACAGATCCGCAATATACCTACCGGAGCACCGTTGCTGACTTTTATAGACGAAGGCCCGGGCCGGTCGGCTTATTTGTTTGGTGAAAACATCTGGAGGTGGCGCATGCACGACTACGTTCAGCGCAAATCATTTACGAAGTTCGATTTGTTTCTGGACAAAACTATTCAATACCTGGCGATTAATAACACCCGGAAATCACTCGACGTATATCACGAAAGCTTTTATAATTCAGGAGATGCAATAGAGATCAGTGCTCAGTTTTTCAATAAGAATTACGAATTTGACGACAATGCAAGGCTGACAATTACGGCCACAGATCGGGTTACAAAAGAATCGAAAAGATACGACCTGCTGAAGGCGAATAATTCTTTCAAAGTGAATTTGGATGGATTACAGGCAGGAAAATATGACTTTACCGTACGTGAGCTAAACACTAACACAGTTTACAAAGGTTTTTTCGAAGTAATGGATTTTGATATTGAGAAACAATTTGTAAATCCTGATGTTACGAAACTCGCACAACTTGCCTCACGCACAGGCGGAACCTTGGTTTTACCGAATAATATTGATTTGGTGATCCAACAGCTTCTGGATGATACCTCGTATAAGCCAACACAACGCGCTATCACTAAAAACACACCGCTGATCGACCGTCTTTTATTATTGGCGTTGCTTGCGGCCACGCTTGCGGCCGAGTGGTTTATCAGGAAATATAACGGTATGTTGTAGCAAGAAACTACACATTATCAAACAGCTGAACCTGATTCTTCAGCCTCTCGATTACCATATTCATCATCCGCTTGTTTATCATTGATGAATCGGTGATGTAAGATTTGTACTCTTCAGTTGTAAATAAGCCTATGATAATTCCCTTAAGAGAGTTACGGAACTTGATGTCCTTTTGGATGGAGTTCTCGATGTATTGCATTTTCTTTTGAACATCGTAGGAATTGTAGTCACTTTTATATTTGGACAAGTAATTCCGAAAAACCTCTATCAGCAGCTCATTCTGTAGTTGCAAGATCGGTCGCAGAGTTTGGTTTTGAAATGTTTCACCAAAAGAGGATTCTGTTGTCACGGAACCGATTGCTGACCCTCTGAAATCTGCGAGAAATTCGTTTCTAGTATGCATCGTTTTATTTTAAAGGTATAAAAAAAGCCGCTGTATAATCAGCGGCTTTTCAATAGTTATTTACAAATCTTATTTGATCATAAATATTACTTTTCTAACCAATCGTCTGGCATCTGGTGAGTCCTTATCAACAGATGTATCTTCTCCAGCCGGTACAATGTTCAAACGAGATTCGCTAATACCAGCTTTAACCAATGTTGATTTGATTGAATTTGCGCGTCGGGCAGACAACTCCTGATTGAATGCTGCACTGCCAATTTCGTCTGCATATCCAGTAATATCAGCTGTAGCCGAAGGATTGTTTCTCAGATAGTTCAGGATAAATGCAACATTCTGAGTCGAAGATGCCGTTGGACGGGAACTTCCGAAGTCAAAGAAGACTGCAATGTAACCTTCATTGATGAGACGCTTGATAATTTCAGAACTATCGCCTGCGCCTCCTTTTATAGATTCCTGAACAGTATTGTTTACGTATTTCTCAAGTTCATCAGGAACCCCGTTCTTGTTCATATCAACCATACGTCCTTTTGAATCAACAGCGACGCCTGCTATTGAATTGTTTTCTACATCAAGATAATCAGGAACACCATCTTTATCAGAGTCGTTCATCATGGTTTCCATTTCACCAATCCTTCTGTCAAGTTCTTCAAGTTCTTCTGAACGGCTATCAGCGATAATAGCCCAGTCTCCATGTATTTCCTGGCTACCAAACGAGTAGTTCAGACCCATTGACACTGTATACATACTTCCTGCGAGGTTATTTCCATCGTCAGAAGTAGAGCCGTCCCAGGTTAAGTGTTGCCTCACATTTGATAAGATGGAAACATCCGCCTGTAAGCCAAGTTTTTTAGTTAGGCGTAACTGCGGCGTAAAACCAAATATGAGTCCACCATCGTACTCGGTGGCACCGTCGTTAGGACCCATTTTCGGCGATCTCTGCGCGACCTGCACTCCTCCATGGAGTAATAGTCCAAAACGCCCCGCGCGGTCTTCCATAGTGAAAAGGCGAACTGCATTCACAACTCCCTGAAACCCGATTCTGTATTGTTGTACTTCAAAAGGCAAGCTTCCTGAATCTTCCAAGTTTTCAAAGCGGTCATAGGCAAAATCTACTTTTAGGCCAAACCGCGGACTAATCATATATCTGACACCCGCATCAAAGTGATTTATCGCAAAACCTCCAAACTGTTGTCGTGGGTTGTTTCCGTAATATCCGTCAGCGTAAGGCTTAATACCTTTACTTTGTCCGGCATTAATATCAACTGACCAGCGGTTGTACGAGTCTCTGGGACTGTCTTTGACTTTTTCGTTTGGATCTTCGGATTCTTCTTGTGCACTGGCGCTGAACGTCAATGCCAACATGGAAAATAATAGTAAGCTTTTTTTCATATCGGTGTTTCTTTAAGGTGAGATGATCTTGTTTTTCATCTGTAATTTAGTACAAATATAGGAGTTTAGATTTAAATGGTATATTTTTATATTATTATTAACGCCAAAAAATGGCAAATTTTATGTTAAATTTTAACATTCGACTATGAGAACCTCTAATATTTTTGTAACTGTTGATGCCGTAGTTTTTAAGCAATATCCTCAGCAGCCGCAGGTTTTGCTGATCCAAAGAAAAAACGATCCCTTCCGCGGGCAGTGGGCGCTTCCCGGAGGATTCGTCGACCAGCATGAAGATCTGGATGCTGCCGCACAACGTGAGCTTGAAGAAGAAACTTCGCTACAAAATATTGTGTTGAAGCAATTTCACGCTTTCGGCAAGCCACATCGTGATCCGCGCGCCCATACTGTTTCAGTTGCGTATGTTGGTATCGCAGATGATACTGCTGTAGCCACTGCTGCTGACGATGCTACTGACGCGCAATGGTTTTCCGTACGCGATTTGCCAGAAGTGGCATTTGATCACCGCGATATAATTTCGTTGGCATTAAAAAAATTATAATGGTATTTCAGACAAGAAAATGGG
>CAZLWZ010000079.1:0-7274 GCA_964563275.1 uncultured Flavobacterium sp. | reverse complement strand
TAAAGAATCTATTCCTGACTGGATGGATGAATTAGGTGCAAAAGAACTCGGCGAAAATGTTTGGGCTACCGAAATTGCAGCGCAGAACCAACAGGCTAAAGTGATTTTAAGGGTCAATACTTTAAAGACTACCAAAGAAAAGCTGAGGGCCATTTTAATGGACGAAAATATTGACACAGAATTCCTGAGCGAGCAGCCTGACGCGCTGGTTCTTAAAGAACGTGCAAATGTCTTTATGACCGATGCTTTCCAGAACGGTTTGTTTGAGGTACAGGATGCTAATTCGCAGCTAGTGGCAGCATTTCTTGAGGTCGAGCCGGGCATGCGGGTAGTTGATACGTGTGCCGGTGCAGGCGGTAAAACACTGCATCTTGCCTCCCTGATGCAAAACAAAGGGCAATTAATTGCGATGGATTTGTACGAAAGCAAACTAAAGCAATTGAAACTGCGTGCCAAGCGCAACAGCGCCTTCAATATTGAATATCGTATTATTGATTCTACCAAAGTAATCAAAAAGTTGCATGAAAAAGCCGACCGCGTCCTGATCGATGCGCCATGTAGCGGGCTTGGTGTTTTAAAACGGAATCCTGACGCGAAATGGAAACTGCAACCCGAATTTATAGAAAATATTAAAAAAGTACAGTCGGAGGTATTGGAGAATTATTCCAAGATTGTAAAACCGGGTGGCAAATTGGTTTACGCTACATGCTCGATTTTGCCTTCCGAAAATCAGGAACAGGTTCAAAAGTTCCTTAAAACCGACATCGGAAAAAACTTTACTTTTGTAAAAGATCAAAAAAAACTCGCTTCGGAATCCGGTTTTGACGGATTTTACATGGCTTTACTCGAAAGAAAATCATAAAATTTGCCTCATGAAAAAGATTTACCTATTATTACTTATTCCTTTTTATACCCTTGCACAAATTCCCGCAGGATATTACAACAATGCTACCGGTACCGGTTATACCTTAAAAACACAATTAAAAACCATTATTTCGAACGGACATATTGATCAGGGCTATAGTTCGCTATGGTCATTATACCTACAGCCGGCTTTTCGCGATAATTATTACGAAACGAACAGCACCTTGCTTGACATTTACTCAGAGAGACCAAACAGCGCTGACAGCTACGAATATACGCCAGGCGAGGATCAGTGTGGTAACTACAATATGGAAGGCATCTGTTATAATAGAGAGCATCTTGTACCCCAGTCCTACTTCGACAATTTTCAGGTTAATCCAATGAAGAACGATCCGTTTCACGTGGCGCCCACGGATGGATGGGTTAACGGTGCACGCGGTAATCTCCCTTTTGGTGTGGTTGCCAGTGCAAATTTTACCTCTTCCAACGGATCTAAGCGGGGTACAAATCTAAATTCAGGCTATTCTGCCGGCTTTTCGGGAACAGTGTTTGAACCGATCGATGAATTTAAAGGCGATGTTGCCCGCAGCATTCTCTACTTCGCGACACGTTATGAAGATCTGATGGATAACTTTTATGCAGCTGCCGATGGCTCTTCAACCCAGGCAAAGGCCATGTTCGACGGAAGCACCACCAAGGTTTTTAATGATACTTTCCTGAATATATTGTTGACCTGGCATATGAACGATCCTGTTTCTGCCAGGGAAATTGCAATTAATAATGCTGTCTATAACTATCAAAACAACCGAAATCCATATATCGATCACCCCGAATATGCATGTCAGATCTGGACAACATACTGCAATTCATTGTCTGTACAGGAATCGCTCGCGGTGTCACTAAAAATCTATCCAAACCCGTCAGATACTGGCACTATAAACATTTTTACAGATGCTTCAATCGATAGAATCGAAGTGATCAATTTGAGCGGACAGAGGATGCATCAGATTGAGGATCCACAGTCGCACAACAACACATACACCGTCGAAAACCTGTCGCAGGGCTTCTACTTTGTCCGAATTACGTCGGATACGCAGAGCGAAACACGGAAAATAATTATCCAATAAAAAATTTATTCATTATAAAAAAACCCCGCAACTACATAAATTGCGGGGTTTTTATTTATAACTTATCGTAACTAGTTAGTCATTCATCGATATCAGGAATTCTTCATTATTGCGCGTCTTCTTAAACCGGTCATTGATAAAGTCCATCGCCTCCACCGGGTTCATGTCGGATAAGTATTTGCGCATGATCCACATTCTTTGCAACGTCTTTTCATCAAGCAGCAAGTCGTCGCGACGGGTACTTGACGAGGTCAGGTCGATTGCCGGGAAAATTCGTTTATTGGCAATTTTGCGATCTAACTGCAGTTCCATGTTACCTGTACCTTTAAATTCCTCAAAAATAACTTCATCCATTTTTGAACCGGTCTCGGTCAATGCCGTAGCAATTATACTCAGTGACCCCCCGTTCTCCACATTTCGCGCAGCACCAAAGAATCGTTTCGGCTTCTGTAGCGCATTTGCGTCGACACCTCCACTCAAAACTTTGCCCGATGCCGGCTGAACCGTGTTATAAGCACGCGCTAATCTTGTTATAGAGTCAAGCAAAATCACAACGTCGTGCCCGCATTCAACCAATCGTTTGGCTTTTTCTAAAACAATGTTTGCTATTTTCACATGCTCCTGAGGTTCACGGTCAAAGGTCGAAGCGATGACTTCACCTCTCACGCTTCGTTGCATATCGGTAACTTCCTCGGGACGCTCATCGATCAGCAACACGATCAGATAAACTTCGGGGTGGTTTGCCGCAATAGCATTTGCGATATCCTTCAGCAGCATTGTCTTACCTGTCTTTGGCTGCGCGACAATCATTCCGCGTTGCCCTTTCCCAAGCGGTGAAAACAGGTCGATGATCCGTGTAGATACCGTGCTCTGCTTCTGTGCCAGCAAAAATTTCTCAGATGGAAAAACCGGCGTCAAATGCTCAAACGAAACCCGGTCACGTACCACTTGCGGGTCATGCCCGTTAATTTTCAACACGCGGACCAACGGAAAAAACTTTTCGCCTTCTTTGGGTGGCCTGACAACACCTTTGACGGTATCGCCTGTTTTGAGTCCGAATAATCTAATTTGTGACGTTGATAAATAAATATCATCCGGCGAGGCGAGGTAGTTGTAATCAGATGAGCGAAGAAATCCGTAACCATCGGGCATCATTTCAAGCACACCTTCGCTTTCAATTATTCCGTCAAATTCAAAATCGGCATCGCGGAAATTATTTTTCTTGCCCTTAAAATTCTGGTTCTGGTTGGCGCTATTACTATTGCCATTCTGATTCTGATTCTGATTCTGATTCTGAACCTGCTTTTGATTCTGATTTTGTTTGAAGTGCGGGTTAGGTGTCCGGTTCAGGCTGCTTTCTTCGGCTGGTTCAGCTTTATCGGCGCCTTTTTCCTTTGATTCCTCGGTCACTTCCCGTTGCGATGAATCTTTTTTCTCGAAATTCTTCTTGAATTTTATGACTTTACGTTCGTTTTGCTGCGGTGACGGTGACGGTGATGGCGTTTCGGTATGAGGCTCTTCAACGGCAGGCATCTTCTCCCGCTGGCGCTCATTGTTTGAAAATAACGTCTCAGGTTCGTTTTTACGGATGGCAGGTTTTTTCTCTATTTGCATCCGTGCCCGTTTTGGCCTGTCGTCAATGACATCGGCAATGGGAGGCGGACCGGGCTGATGAACTGCCTGATGGGCCAGTATTTGCTGGATTAAAATCTCTTTTTTAACCCCGTGATATTTTATCGCTTTCGTTGCTTTTGCAATCTCCTGCAACTGCGGAAGCTTCATTTCTTTTAATGCAGAAATATCAAACATGTATGTTCTTTAAATTAAATTTGGTGGTTGGAACTATAAAAATGAGGGTGGTGAATTATAAATCTTGAACACTCCGAAGGATGAAGTACTTACGGATTTGTTATGCAATAATACAAATAAAAATTAATGATACAATAGCATTTATTAAAAAGAAAATATATTTTTGTGACTAGAAAAAAGACGCGATGATCCAAAGGATTCAAACAGTTTACCTTATATTAGCATTGGTTGTGACCGGCGTTTTGCCGTTTCTTTTCCCTCTGTGGAACGAAATGACATTTGATGTTGTAACTGAAGTCTACTTCTATCAAAGTACGCTTTATACCGCATTGTTCGGGTTAAGTACTTCGCTGTCGTTGCTATCGATTTTATTTTATAAAAAAAGACAACATCAATTTGTCATCGGCAGGTTGAACATAATTTTAAATTTAATTTTATTAGGCTTATTTGTATATCGTTCCCTAAATTTATCTGGAGAAACAGTTATTGTTTCCGAGAAAGGTATTGGGATGTTCTTACCGATTGTTTCTATCGTTTTTTTAGCTTTGGCTAACAAAGCCATCAAGAAGGATGAAGATCTCGTAAAATCTGTGGACCGATTAAGATAATCCTATAAACTTAGTTTATTAGTGCGAAGAAAAGCCTGGGCAGACGTCCGGGCTTTTTTTGTTAGCCGCGTTTACCCAGTTCTACAACTTCAAGGTTCTTTATCTCTCCCGATACCAGTTCAAACCGCAGCATCGTTCGCATCTGATGGAAACCGTGCACGCCTGCTGCACCGGGATTCATGTGAAGCAAATTGTGTTTTTTATCAAATATTACCTTCAGTATATGCGAATGTCCGCAGATGAAAAGTTTTGGCGGATTTTGTGCCAAAGCTTCCCGAATAGCCGGATTGTATTTACCCGGATAGCCGCCGATGTGAGTGATCCACACATCGACTCCCTCGCACACGAACCTGTTGTGAAGCGGAAACTCCATTCGTGCTTTATCGCCGTCTATATTTCCATACACCGCACGAAGCGGCTTCAGATTTTGGATCGTATCAGTTACCGAAAGCTGACCAATGTCTCCCGCATGCCACACCTCATCGGCGGAAGCCACATATTTCAATATCGTGTCATCGATATACCCGTGTGTATCGGAAAGCAAAAGGATTTTTTTCAAAGCATCTGTTTTAAAGAGCGCTAAAAGTAGATATTTTGATGAAAAGGCTCGCTGCCAACGCCTACAAACCTTAAAAACTTATAATCAAATTAACAGTTTACCCTTTCTTGCTTCCAATTCACAATCTATTATTTAAGTATCTTTGCTTCTTAACCAATCTTTGTCTTGAGGTACTTTTTAGAAATCGCCTATAACGGCACCAGATATCATGGATGGCAGTCACAACCAAATGCCGAGACGGTGCAGCAGACATTAAATCAGGCGTTATCCACTATTCTGGGATCCGAAATCAATTCTATGGGTGCGGGACGCACAGACACAGGTGTTCACGCGCGCCAGATGTATGCACATTTCGATTTCGACGGCTTCTTTGAATGCAGTGATCTCATCTATAAACTAAATGCGTTTATTCCCGATGACATTGCTGTCTCTACAATTTTTCCTGTCGCTGATAACGCTCATGCCAGGTTTGATGCCGTTTCCCGAACTTATGAGTATCACATCAATACCCGTAAAAATCCGTTTATGAATGGCCAGAGCTGGTACTACCATAAACCGCTTGACGTAGCCAAAATGAATCTCGCAGCAGAGCAATTAGTGGGTAAGAAGAATTTCGAATGTTTTAGTAAATCAAATACCGATGTCCATACATTCGACTGCGACGTCACCCAAGCATACTGGCAACAATCCGGAGACAGGCTGATCTTCACCATTTCAGCCGATCGGTTCCTGCGAAATATGGTTCGGGCAATTGTTGGAACCCTTGTAAATGTGGGACTGGAAAAAACGACCCTTGACGATTTTAATAATATTCTTGCTTCCAGAAATCGAAGCGAAGCAGGTTTTTCAGTGCCGGCGCACGGATTGTTTCTCACTAAAATAGCATATCCGTTTGTTAAACAAGAATCTTCTTAATGAAAGCAAAAGCATTCGATACGCGTCTATTTAAGCGGATACTGCAATACACCAGGCCATATCAGAATCGGTTTAATGGTGTCGTGGTTTTTGCTGTGCTTTTGTCACTTTTTGCGGCGCTGCGCCCATACCTGCTCAAACAGACGGTCGATAGTTACATCGCGCCCGGCGATTCCCGCGGCCTGCTGCTTTTCATTACGTTAATGGGAATTGTATTGCTGTGCGAAGTTTTTTCACAATTTTTCTTTGTCTTCTGGGCCAACTGGTTAGGACAGGATATCATCAAAGACATACGGATCAAATTGTTTCAGCATATGCTGACCTTCCGAATGCGCTATTTCGATCGTGCGCCTGTGGGCCAACTTGTTACTCGCACTGTTTCCGATATTGAGGCAATTGCGCGGATCTTTAGTCAGGGGCTTTTTATGATCATAAGCGACCTGCTCAAAATGGTGGTGGTGCTTATTTTTATGTTCTACATGAACTGGAAACTCACATGGATCGTAATACTGGCGATGCCGATTCTGGTTTATATCACCCGAATCTTCCAGCGAAAAATGCAGCTCGCCTTTGAGGAAGTCCGCAATCAGGTGGCCAATATGAATACTTTCGTTCAGGAGCGCGTAACGGGAATGAAAATCGTACAGTTATTCAACAGGGAAAATATCGAAGCCGACAAGTTCATGCAGCTCAACGCCCGCCACCGAAAAGCATGGATCAGGACGATATGGTATAACTCGGTTTTTTTTCCTATTGCTGATATTATTTCATCCCTTACACTCGGAATGATTGTCTGGTACGGCGGACTTCGGATTCTGGCCGGTGATCCTTTTACGACTTTCGGAGACTTATTTTCATACACGATGTTTATAGGGATGTTGTTCAATCCGCTGCGCCAAATCGCCGATAAATTCAACGAAATGCAAATGGGAATGATTGCCGGTAACCGTGTATTCGCAGTATTGGACACAGCCGACCAGATTCAGGACACCGGCCGGATCGAAGCACCTGTTTTCCAAGGAAGCATTACCTTCCGCGACGTACATTTTGGTTACAACAAAAATGAAGAGGTTATTAAAGGGATTGACCTTGATGTTAAAGCTGGTGAGACGGTGGCTATCGTAGGGGCCACAGGTGCGGGAAAGTCAACCATTATAAATTTGCTTAACAGATTCTACGAAATAAACAGCGGCTCAATTTGCATCGATGGGGAAAACATCGAGAATTACACACTGTCGTCATTGCGTCAGCAAATCGCCGTGGTGCTACAGGATGTGTTTTTGTTTGCCGACACCATCCTGAACAACATCACCCTGAAAAATGCGGATATTTCCCGTGAAGATGTGATTGTGGCCGCGAAGACTATTGGCGTACACGATTTTATAATGACAC
>CAZLWZ010000078.1:0-7301 GCA_964563275.1 uncultured Flavobacterium sp. | reverse complement strand
CGCACGATTGGCTCGGCGTTCCGACTATATCTGGTCGTGATTGTACTGCAGCGTTATGTATTCGATTACTACGGCGTACCATTTGCCGCGACAGTACTCGCATCACTGCTTCTGATTTTCGCATATACGTACCGCGGTGGCCTCAAGACGATTATCTTTACCGATACGCTTCAGACACTTTTTATCGTGTCGTCGGTGTTTATGACCATATATTTTATCTGCGACAGCCTTGACCTTAGTGTCATTGGCGCATTTGAAGAGGTCAAAAACAGCAACTACTCTAAAATTTTCTTTTTTGAAGATTTCGTCAGTGGACGATTTCATTTTGTAAAGCAAATACTCGGCGGAATCTTCGTTACAATCGCCATGGTCGGACTCGATCAGGACCTGATGCAGAAAAACCTGAGCTGCAAAAACATAGGAGAAGCGCAGAAGAATATGTTCACATTTACGGGAATCTTTGTCGTGATCAATATATTTTTCCTCAGCGTGGGAGCCCTACTTTATATATATGCGAACCAAAATGGTATTGAAGTGCCGGTCGATTATGCAACAGGAAAACCGCGAACCGATCTGCTTTTTCCCGAAATCGCATTCAATCACTTATCGCTTGTTCCCGCCGTGGTTTTTTTACTCGGACTTACCGCAGCGACTTTTGCTACCACCGATTCGGCATTGACTGCGCTTACGACTTCCTTTTGCGTGGATTTCCTCGGTATGGATAAATCGGAAAACGTCAATAAACCCAACGTCGTGCGCACGCGTCACTTTGTCCACTTAAGTTTTTCGTTGCTGATGTTCCTGGTGATCATCGTTTTCAATTCACTGAATGACCAGTCGGTCGTGACGATGATCTTCAGAATCGCATCGTACACCTATGGTCCATTGCTGGGTCTATATTGTTTTGGGTTATTTGTCAAATCCAAATCGGTTCATGACAAGCTGGTGCCGATAATTTGTCTGCTTTCGCCGGCCCTGACATTTCTGGTCAGCGAGAATTCACAGGCTCTGTTTGGCGGTTATGTGTTTGATGTCGAACTGATCATCGTAAACGGGCTGATCACGTATATTGGTTTATTCCTGATAAGCAAACCTGCCGACCAGCAAACGCGGTTTTAAATCAGAACAATTTCAACTGACCATCTTTATACTGTTCGTGAAGTGCAGTGTTCAGTTCCGGGAAAACTTTTCCGGCAAAATATTTCTTTCGAGCCAGGTTTATTTGCGACCGGATCATGTCGGCAAATTCACCCTCGCCTCGCATCCGGCGGCCAAAGTCACTGTCGTTCAGGTTTCCGCCATGGCATTCTGCAATCTGGTTCAATACTTTGTCGGCGCGATCAGGCATTGCTTTACGGATCCAGTCGGTGAATATTTCGCCGATGGCTCCGTTAAGTCGGACAACCGTATAATTAATCGATAATGCGCCGGCCTCGGCAACAGCTTTAGCCAATGGAAGTATTTCATGACTGTTGATTCCGGGGATTATCGGAGCGAGCATCACGTTGACCGGAATTCCATAATCCGATAAGGTTTTTACGGTGTCGAGTCGCTTTTTGATCGTCGCCGTCCTCGGCTCCAGAAGCTGGCGGGTTTTTTCCGATAATGACGTGATCGACATATTGACCTGAACCAAACCATCCTGATGCAATTGTTTAAGCAAATCAAGATCACGCAGGATCAGTGCGTTTTTTGTTATAAATGAAACAGGATGCCGGTACTGCAGGAAAACCTCGAGACACTGCCGCGTTATTTCGAAATGCTTCTCGGCGGGCTGGTACGGATCGGTGTTGCCAGACATCACAACAGGAACCGCTTTCCAGGATTTGCTTTTCAATTTGTCGGCGAGCAGCTGCGGTGCGTTCTTCTTGACCATGATTTTACGCTCAAAGTCGAGTCCGGCGCTATAACCCCAGAACTCGTGGCTGTTACGCGCAAAGCAATATATGCAGCCGTGTTCGCAGCCCTGGTACGGATTCATCGAATAATACATCCCAATATCAGGGCTGTCGACTTTATTGACGATTGTTTTTGGAAAAACCTCAAGAAATTGTGTTTTGTTCGAATCGGGCGATTCGCCTTCGGCCGCACAGTAGTTCAGGAAATCGTCACGCAATTCATAAGAAAGTGAAAAAAATTTATTCTGCACATTCTTTTGCGCACCGCGTCCTTTTAGAAAATCACTTTCATTAATCATTATACTTCCTTATCTGTAATGTACGGGTGTGGAATTTAGCGGAAGGCCTAGCCCCGGTTGAAGCGGTATCCTTTTTGGGCCTTCTTCAGGACCGAAAAGATATAGCGGAAAACGGGAACATGCTCCTTAAAAACAGCACCTGCAAATTAATATTGCCCGGACGACAAAAGAATCAGCGTGCATGCCACCTCGACTTCCACGCCGTTAGCCCGAAGAAGCTGGTAAAACTCGGGATTTTCGGTCCCCGGATTGAATATCACCCGTTTTGGTTCAAGGCCCAGGATGTAATTGTAGTATTCTTTTTGGCGCTGCGGATTTAAATACAGCGTAACAGTATCGACATTTGTAAACGGCACCTGCTTGGTCTGGATTTTAACTCCGGCGACCTCAGCCTCCTTTAAACCCACTGCCACCACCGGATGCTCCCGCCTTGTCAGCGCGTTGATCGCCATGTATGAATACCGCGAAGGATTGGCCGATGCGCCCAGCACCAAAGTTTTTTTATTTCTTGTCATGATGATTTTAGCCAGAAATGGCCGATTTGTTTTGTATTAAAAATACTATCTTTAACTTTAAACATTCTTAAATCCGTTATAATTTTTTAATCATTAAATAACCCGCAGCTGATGCGCACGACGTGGGCGCCGATTAATTTTACTACAAAAACATGGAACTTTTTATTTACCTATTCGCTGCGTTATTTTCTGTTTTGAACCCTATTGGCACTGTCCCGATATTTGTTGGGCTTACGCAGCACGACGATATCAGGGAGCGATCGCGGATTTCGCTGTGGACGGCGATCGATGTATTCCTCATCCTGATTATTTCATTTTTCGTGGGCCAGTATGTGCTTGATTTTTTCGGAATTAGCATCGACGCGCTGCGGATTGCCGGGGGTCTGATAATTGTAAATTCGGGATTTGCGCTGTTGTCGGGGCGTTTTACTAAAACACGCGGGATTAACAAAAAGGTTGAACACGAGGTACAGAACCGTAATGATATCGCGCTTACGCCACTTGCGATCCCGATGCTTGCCGGCCCCGGATCGATTTCACTTTTGATAGCTTTTTATCAGGAACATCACGAAGTCAATGAAATGATCATCGGTTCCCTTGCCATTTTTGCGGTTGCTGTGGTTATTTTTATAATCCTGCGAAGCGCGCATTACCTTGCAAAAATATTAGGAACAGCCGGAATTGTAGCTATTTCCCGGATCGTGGGTTTTATTGTGATCGCAATCGGGATTCAATATATTGTTGGCGCTATCGTGAGTATTATCCGCGGCAACCTCATGTTATAATTCCAGGTTATTGAAGCAGTTCATATTCAAATGTGATATAACCGCGCTCGCCCTGATCGTTAGACAAGGACAGGAACCGAAGTTTGTACAGATTTCCGGCTGGGTCGCGAACAACATAAAACCGGTCTTCTTTTACCGATGGCAGGTCAGGCTCACCATTTCTCCAGTTTGAACCGATAGCACGTTGATCGGCAGCCAGTGGCGTCGCAAACATCGATGTGGTTACATTGACATTCGAAAATTCCTCATACGACGTACCGGCACTTTCGAGCACCTGAACTGCGCGTGCCCCGCCCAGGTTATTTAAAGCGACAAAATCGGCTACAGCGTATGAAACAGCACCACTGCCAAAGTCGATATGATCCGTAAAAGTCGTGAAGTTTAGATCCCACTGCTCTTTTGCCGGCTGCACCGTGGCGACCGCACCTTCGGTCAGACTAAAAAATGTGAAGTTGTTACCTGCATCTTTTGGAATCGTAACTTCGGTATAGGTTGTTGCTTCAGGCGCGGCATAACGAAGTTTATAGTCATCGCCATCGCGTAGAACGCGAATTTTCATCCAGCCGCGCTCGCTCCCGTAGGGATCTACTTCTCCGGTTGGTGGTGTTTCGCCCGATAATGCATAACCAAGGTTTATCAGGTACACATTATTCGCTTCATCACTTTCAGAAACTGATATCACGGTTGAACCAATATCGCCATTTGGATTATCAGTATAAGCGATATTGCCATTTTCGATTCCGGATCCGTTATCCAAACCCACGGCTACTGTCGGATCGATCGCAACAACATCTTCGATATTATTGGTGGCTACCTGCTTCACGGCCATTTTAACCGATCCGTTGATTCCGACCCTGAAATCGGAACCCGAGGAAAAAGCAAGGTCCCAGCCTGATCTTAAAACTCCTGTCTGGGTTCCCGAACTTAAATCGACATACACCTGATTAGGCAGATTGGCGCCACCCATTGCCGCAGTCATCGTGTTGGTTGCCACTGGCGATTCGCCAAAAATCAGTTCAACAGAAGCCGTAGCCTCCGGAATTGCCACAGCGCCTAACGATATTTCTATGATTTTCAGCGTCACACTTTTTTGCTGCCCTTCGACGGCGGCTGTGAGTGGCTGAAATGTGAATGACAGGTTCGAGGTTTGTGCATCAAAAGGTATGGTGATATGATCTTCAACAGGCACTGGGTCAATCGTGAAATCGGTGTCGTATTCGACATTCTCAGGTGTCACACGAATTGTAAGCTGGCCTGCATCGGCAGTCGGATTGTTAAAGGCGATCGCAACCGTTACGGGATCTTCGGATACGGGAATGTTCTGAGTGGTAAACGCTACCTGATTATTGTTTACAACCGAGTCGTCGCTTTCGCATGAAACTATAAATGCCAGCGCAATAGTAAAGAACAGGATGAGTTTTTTCATGGTATAAACCGGGGTTATAAGAATCAGCCAATTTACTCAAATTTTTGATTGGGAGCCGGTACAGCATAAAAAATCCCGGCCTAAAGTTTAGAATCCGGGATCATATCGTATTGTTCTATTTCTTTGGCAGGAATACCTCGGCCACCATGCAGCGGGCGCTTCCGCCACCACAGGCTTCAATTGTATCGAGATTCGCCGACAGCACTTCGACGTGTTTTTCGAGTTGTGAAAGTTGCTTCGGAGTAAGGCTTTGGTGTGCCGCGGCGCTCATGATGACGTAACGCTTGTCGTCGGCACCACGGACCTCAAGCATGTTTCCGGCGAAATTATTGACTTGATCTTCTGTGATCAGGATGATGTCCTTACCATCGGCCTTCAGGTTGTCGAGCACCATTTTTCGTTCCTTTTTATCGTCGATGCAATCCGCACAAATTACGGCAAAGGTATCGCCTACGCACATCATCACGTTGGTATGATAGATGAGTTTGCGCTCACCGTTCACATCGTGATATGCTTCAAAAATGACAGGAGCCAGATCAAGATCTTCGCAGAATTCTATAAATAGTTCTTCGTCGGCGCGGGGTGACAGTGCGCAATACGCCTTACCGTTCGGGCGGTCCAGGATGACGCTTCCGGTTCCTTCAAGAAAAAACCCGTCCTCTTCAGCCGAGGTATAATCAATGATGTTGTCAATGCGGAAACCTTCGTCCTCAAGCAGGTCAAGAAATTCCTCGCGGCGCTCAAGGCGGCGGTTTTCGGCAAACATCGGGTAAAGCACCACGTCGCCGTTTTCGTGAAAAGAGACCCAGTTGTTTGGGAATATGGAGTCGGGTGTATCGGGATCGATCGTATCGTTTACGACAATCGCATTGACGCCCACTGCGCGTAATTTGGCGACGAAACCATCGAACTCCTCCTGCGCTTTCGCGTTTACGGTAGGTTGGATCAGGTTGTCAAGCACGCGCTGATAGTAATTATTTACTGCGGTTTGCTCATTCATGCGGAAAGCAGCCGGGCGCACCATCAAAACTGTATTGGTTGTCTGTTTCATTTTTTTATGTTGTTGGGCGTTTCCCTTCGGGGCAGTCGGCTTATCAGCCTCATGTCCCTTGGGCCGGGCTATCGGCTGTGCGCGGCACCTGCCTTTATCCCTAACGCGGGCATTCTCTATATTAAAATAATTTCGTTTAGTCGCGTATCAACGGCAAGGTCGAGCAGCGAAGTAGGCCTTCCTGTTTAGAAATTTCGGCATACGGAACTTCCTCGACCGTGAAACCGTTGTCGCGCAGCCAGTTGTTAAGCCGCGTAAACCCCTGTTCCGAAACCACCACGTCGGGTGAGATCGAGAACACGTTCGAATGCATGTGGTACATTTCGTCGCGCGTGATATGAAATAGGTTTTCCCTGCCGAATAAGTCTTCAAGGTATTGATAATCGGCCGGATCGCGGAAGCCGCCTTGATAAATGATTCCTTTGTCGTGCCCTATGGGCTGGAAGCAGCAATCGAGGTGCAGCGCGTTGTCGCGGGCTTCGCTGCTTGACTTCACAAGATCAAATTCTTTCACAATTTTGTGCGGAAACAGTTGCCTGATATACTCCACACCGTGCATATTGGTACGTGCCGTAATATAGCTCGCGTAATCATCTCCTTTGTACGTTCCGATAAAAATGTGCTCGTTCCAAAGCAATACGTCACCACCTTCGATATGTACTTCTTCGGGTGGGCGCACGACCTTGGCGGGGTCGATTTGGGCAAGCACATGACCAATGGCATCAAGCTCACCATCCCGATCCGGAAGTATGTTTGCTTTCACAAAAATGTCGTCGATGACAAACCCGATGTCACGTGTAAAAATCTGATTGTAATTTTCAATGATTTCCGGCCGGAACACCTTCACATCATATTTGTGGAACACTTCATTGATTGCCTCCATCTCAGCAATCATATCTTCCTCTTCGGGATAGGTTCCTGCTAAAATATGTTCCAAAGACTTCGGGTCGTATGCATCTTCGGCGGCTGGTATAGGTCCGTTGCTTTCAGCGGTACCTAAGACGACAGCCCTGAGTCGCGATGTTTCATTCTTGACATTCAGTTGTAACATAAGGTTTTTAAATTTCGGCAAAGATAAAAAAAAGCGGCGTGAAAAACCGATTTTAAAAGGTTAATAAAGTCCCATGATAACAGGCAGATTTCATAAAAAAAGCCTCCGGTTATAGAGGCTTTCGTGATAACTATTATCGTTTTTCAATCGGTTTAAACTCGCGATGCGGCTCCCCGGTATAAATTTGGCGTGGCCTTCCAATCGGTTCTTTGTTGATACGCATTTCGCTCCATTGTGCGATCCAGCCCGGAAGCCTTCCGATGGCAAACATCAC
This sequence comes from uncultured Flavobacterium sp., assembly GCA_964563275.1. Taxonomy (GTDB): domain Bacteria; phylum Bacteroidota; class Bacteroidia; order Flavobacteriales; family Flavobacteriaceae; genus Flavobacterium. The sequence goes on along the minus strand of CAZLWZ010000078.1, from coordinate 2 downwards.
GG
>CAZLWZ010000077.1:0-7398 GCA_964563275.1 uncultured Flavobacterium sp. | reverse complement strand
CGGCGATTATGTTATTTGGTCTGAGCGTCCATGCTCAGGACGAAAACAATCCGTGGGCAGTGACATTCGGAGCGAATGCTGTCGACACTCGTGTGAGTGCTGCGTCTAGCGTTCAGGATCAATTTTCACAGTTCTTCAATGCGAAAGATAACTGGAATATCATTCCATCGGTTTCTTTCTTAAGCGTATCCAGATACGTTGGAAGTGGCTTCACATTCGGAGTTACAGGATCTGTAAATAAGATTGATAGATTTGTTAACGAACGTGTTGGTACTTCTTTGGATTATGAAGTGACTAACCCTGGAGATCTTAAGTATTATGCGGTAGACGGTGCAATCGGCTTTAGCTTTATGGAAATGCTGAATGCTCGCTGGATCGATCCATCGGTACACGTTGGTGGTGGTTACACCTGGTTAGGTGACGACGAAAACGGTGCTACGTTAAACGGAGGTCTTGGGCTTACTTTCTGGTTCACTGAGCAAGTAGGTTTGTCATGGAAATCAACTTACAAACATTCATTTGAAGAAGACAGAAATGTTTTCCCAACTCATATGCAGCACTTCGCAGGTCTTACTTTTAAATTCGGAGGTAAAGATACTGACGGTGACGGTATTTACGATAAAGACGATGCTTGTCCTGAGGTTGCTGGTCTAAAAGAATTCAACGGTTGTCCTGATACGGACGGCGACGGAATACAAGATTCAGCTGATGACTGTATAGATATTCCTGGTACTGCAGAATTTAACGGTTGCCCTGATACTGATGGTGACGGAATACGCGATCTTGATGATGCGTGTCCTGATGTTGCAGGTCTTCGTGCCCTAAACGGCTGCCCAGATGCCGATGGTGACGGAATAGCTGACAAAGATGACCAGTGTCCTCAAGTAAAAGGTCCAAGAGAAAACAGAGGTTGCCCATGGCCAGATACTGATGGAGACGGTGTTCTTGACAAAGACGACAGATGTCCGGACGTAAAAGGTACTGTAGCTAACCAAGGATGTCCTGAAATCACAGAGGAAGAAGTTCGCAAGCTAAATGAGTACGCTAAAACTATACTATTCAACAGCGGAAAAGCGACATTCCAGGAAGCGACTTACCCTGTATTGAGAAATATTGCGGCAATCTTGAAAGAATACCCAACTGCTCGCTTTATGCTTGAAGGTCATACTGACAGCGATGGTAGCAATGCGCTTAACCAGACATTGTCTGAAAACAGAGCTGCTGCTGTTAAGAACTTCCTAATTGAAAACGGCATTGCCGCAGACCGTTTACGTTCAACTGGATTTGGTGAAACAAAACCAATTGACACAAACAGAACTGCAAAAGGTAAAGCTAACAACAGAAGAGTTGAAGTGAAGTTGATTAAAGAATAAATTTATTTCAACAATAATTTTAGAAACGCCCTGATTAATCAGGGCGTTTTTTTATTTTTAGCATATGATGCAGCATTCATTTCTCGACAAAATCGCTGTCGAGCTACTACAAAAACATAAGCAACGTCTTTCTGATGTTGTTGTTGTACTTCCTAATAGACGTGCGAAACTGTTCCTCTTTCAAGCGCTGCAACGAAACACCGATGCTAATATATTTGCCCCCGAGGTTATAAGTATTGAAGATTTCATACAGGATATTGCCGGAGTAAGAGCCGTTGACAGTATCGAATTGTTGTTTGAGTTTTTTGAAGTATACCTGCAAACTACAAAAGAGAATCCACCACAAACATTCGAATCGTTTGCAAATTGGGCCAAGACTTTGGTCCAGGATTTTAATGAAATCGACCGATACCTGCTGCCGCCTTCGAAAGTTTTGAGCTATCTAAAAGACATAGAAGACATTAAACATTGGTCTTTAAATCCGGATGGGCAAACGGAGCTTATTAAAAAACATCTTCAGTTTTGGGAGGTATTGCCGCATTATTATGAGTCGTTTTACCAGCACTTGCTGTCAAAAGGAATTGGTTACCAAGGCTTAATATATCGTGAAGCGGTTAACAATCTGGAGCATTACACTTCAACAATAAAAAACCAAGTTTTCGTATTTGCGGGATTCAATGCTTTAAATGCTGCAGAAGAAAAAATCATTCAGCACTTACTAGAGGCGCGTCTCGCGGATGTATATTGGGATATAGATGAAGCGTTTTTAAAGGATCCATATCACGATGCCGGACTATTTTTGCGGAGATTTAAAAGTCAGTGGCGTCACTACAAACATTCCGATTTTAAGTGGGTGGATAACAGCTTTTCAAGGACGAAAAATCTGAATATAATCGGTACGCCAAAAATGATCGGCCAGGCGAAAATTGTGGGAAAAATAATCGAAGACCATATATCTGAGAATCCCCAAGGGTCCCTCGATAAAGTTGCAATTATTCTCGCCGAAGAAAGTCTGCTTGTGCCACTGATTTACTACCTACCAACAGCTACCGGCGCGCTTAACATTACGATGGGGTATTCGGCAAAGAATAATCCCGCGCAGATATTATTATCGAAATTGTTTCGTCTGCACACTAATGCCCAATCGCGGGATGCAGCACGGTATCTATTTTATTACAAAGATTTATTGGACGTTCTTACACATCCATTAGTTGAACCCTATGCAGGTGCTGAGGAGCTGGTTCGGATTATTAACGCCAATAATTATACTTTTTTGAGTTGGGAGAAAGTGCAGGAACTGCTACCTCGACAAACCAGGATGTTTGTACTACTATTCACCAAGTGGAATTCAGGAGCACCTGCAGTACTCGATCTGCTTGCCGAACTTCTGCTGCTTTTGAAGGCAAACTTGAGTTCTGATATTCAGCAGGACCGGATAGCCAGGACATTTGTTTTTGCCCTTTTCAAAACTGTGAACAAGCTTCAGAACTATTACGCGCGTCATAAACAGATCGATGATATAGGCACACTTCAATCAATATATAAACAGGTTATCGAACTTGCAGAGGTGTCTTTTGAAGGTGAGCCACTGCATGGTTTGCAGGTAATGGGTGTTCTTGAGAGCCGGGTACTCGACTTTGAGACCGTCATTATTACATCGGTTAATGAAGGTAAGTTTCCCGCTGGTAAATCGTCCAATTCGTTTATTCCGTATGATGTTAAGAGAGAACTTGGGTTGCCTACTTTTAAGGAAAAAGATGCAATCTACACCTATCATTTTTACCATTTATTGCAGCGTGCTAAAAATGTATTCCTGCTATACAATACCGAAAGCGAAGGTTTGGACGCAGGTGAAAAGAGCAGGTTCATCACTCAGTTGATGGTCGAGACACAGGAAAGCCATAAGATCACACATAAAATATTTAACGCGAATTTACCCGATGCCGCATATATCCCTGCGGTGGTATCAAAGTCGCCATCGATAATGATACGATTGAAGCAGATATCCGAAAAAGGATTTTCACCATCGGCGCTTACTAATTATATCAGAAACCCAATGGATTTCTACTATAAAAAAATCCTGGGTATCCGCGATGTCGATGAGGTAGAAGAAAACATCGCATTAAACACTTTGGGAACGATAATCCATGAAGCGTTGCGCTCATTGTTAGCGCCGTACATAGGGAAAATATTAACCGAGGAAGATATTCAATCGTGCAGAGGCCGAATCGATTCTGAGGTGCTCGAGCAGTTCCGTGTGGTGTATAAACAGGGTGAAATCAGTAAAGGCCGAAACCTTCTGGCTTTTGAAGTGGCAAAACGCAATGTATGGAACTTTTTAAAGGTGGAGTCCGAGGCGTTGCGCAACAACGAAGTCGTCAAAATTCTGCATCTCGAGGAACCTTTTACAGTGTTAATAGAAAGCCCTAAATTACCATTTCCGGTTCTCATTGGCGGAACGGTCGACCGCATCGAGGAGCGCGACGGCATCATCAGGATTATCGATTATAAGACAGGTCGCGTCGATCAGCGGGATCTGACATTAAAATGTTGGGACAACCTTACGGCCGACATCAAAAACGATAAAATCATCCAAATCCTGGCGTATGCTAAAATGATTCGTCCTATGTATCCCGACAGAATTATAGAAGCGTGCATTATTTCATTCAAAAATATCAAATGCGGATTTATGCCGTTTCAAAATATCGAAGACAAAATCAGGAAAACCGTCATCGATGATGAAATTATGGAGCTGTATGAACAGCAACTAATCCTGTTACTGAATGAAGTGCTGGATAATGATATACTCTTTACTGAAAAAGTCACATGATGCTCAACTTTCGAAATATTGTAGCGTTTTGGATAAGCACGTTGCCGACAACGTTGGGAATCTCATTATTGCCGCTGCTTTTCGCGGGAACAGGGTTGTTTTTAATATGTTTTTCCACCTTCGGATTTGCGTTCAGTATCGCGATTAAGGAGAATAGGCAACAAGAATATATTTTTTATCTGAATAATGGTTTGTCTAAATTGGAGCTTATTCGATATGTGTTTTTTTTGAACTTAATTGCGGGTGCGGGTGGGGTCGCCATAATCGAATTTATAATTAATTGTTTTGATTAACAGTACTTTGCAATGCGATAGCATTAGATTTTCTTTCGGATATAAAATTTTATTGTCCGATATTTTTCTCCGATGCGAAACGGGCGACATCATCGGGTTGCTTGGTCGAAACGGCTCCGGAAAATCGACCTTGTTAAAAATTATACGCGGAATTATACCGGCTGAAAACAAGTTCATCAGAATTGATGGGGCAGGTTCGCAAAAGAAAGTGACGAACTACATGTCTTATCTCAGTCAGACGTCGTCCATTCCGAAAAATTTTACGGCTCGCAAAGCCATTTCTCTGTCGGTTCCCTCAACAGAAATAGAAGCCTTTATTGATGATCCGATCATTGCCAGGATTATAAATACAAGGGTGGGAGATATTTCCACCGGCGACCTGCGCTACCTCGAAATTAAAATAGTACTGACGAAGCACACCCCTTTCATCTTACTTGATGAACCATACGTGGGTGTGGCGCCCTATCTAATTGAAAAAATTAATGAACTGATCGCACAAGGTGCAAAATCGAAAGGAATCATCCTCACCGATCATAACTACAGGAATGTAATTCAAATTGCGACGCATCTTACACTTCTGAAAGATGGAAAGTTGCATCATCTGAATGATCGAAGGCAATTACTCGAATTGGGCTATTTAACCTCCGATTTAGATTTGCTTTAAAAAATCGGTCATTACATCCAATAAAGCCTCCCGGTTTTCTATGGTCGACATGTGGCCATCATCAAATGTTGTTAATTTTACTTTCGTACCATCGACCTGGTCGACATTTTCGTCATAGTTCAGCACCGGATCCTTCTTCCCCAGCACGAGCAAAATAGGGTAAGACGCAAAATGCAAGATAACTTCGCGGTCTTTTCTGATCTTCATCCCTTCAAGTGACGCTACAATGCCCTGAAGCGGCGTTTTCAATGCTTCTACTTTTACCTGTTCAATTTCGTCGGCCAATAGAGCCCTGTTGTCTTCGCTAAATAAGTTCGCTATCGACAACCGCACAAAATTGGTGTGATTTTGCTTGACAGCCTTTATCGCCCGATCCCGGTTTGTTTTTTTTTCGTCGCTGTCGGCTCTTGAAGTCGAGTTGATAAGCATTAACCCTTTTACGTTGTCGGGATATAATTCGGCGAATGACAACGCAACATAACCACCCATCGAATGTCCGCCAATGACGCATTTTCTGATCCGAAGTTCTGATAGTACAGCGTGAACAACGTCGGCATTTTCTTCCATTGAATGTACGTAGCCGCGCGATTCCGATTCGCCATGTCCAAGTAAATCAATTGTAATTATTCGATATTTCTTGGATAGATGTAAAACATAAAAATCCCACATGAGCCTATTTTCCAGAAACCCGTGCAGCAAAACGACGGCCGTTCCCTGACCTTGAACAGAATAAGAAATTGACGTATGTTTAAAGCTGACAGTTTTTAATTCCATTTAAATTATCGGTTAGGAATTCATCAGTGATTCGATTTCCTCCACCTCAATCGGAATGTTCCGCATCAAATTGAACGGCTCGCCTTGCGGCTGGACCACGACATTGTCTTCAAGCCTGATTCCGAAACCTTCCGCCGGAATGTAGATTCCCGGTTCGACTGTAAATACCATGTTTGCCTGCATCGGTTCGCGCAGCAATCCATAATCGTGAGTATCAAGCCCAATGTGGTGCGAAGTACCATGCATAAAATATTTTTTATATGCCGGCCAATCCTTGTCTTCATTCTGAACATCGGCTTTATCTAAAAGTCCGAGGCCTAGCAGTTCTGAAGTCATCAACTTGCCTACTTCGATGTGATAATCTTTCCAAAGCGTTCCCGGAACCAGCATTTGTGTTGCCTCGTTCTTTACGCGAAGTACTGCATTGTAAACGTCCGCCTGTCGTTTTGTAAAGCGCCCTGACACCGGAATCGTACGGGAAAGGTCGCTTGAGTAGTTGGCTTATTCAGCCGCGACATCAAGTAAAATCAAATCGCCCGCTTTGCATGGCTTATTATTCTCAATGTAATGAAGCACATTTGCGTTATTTCCCGAGGCTATAATCGGCGTATAAGCAAATCCTTTCGAACGGTTTCGGATAAACTCGTGAATAAGTTCCGCCTCGATTTCGTATTCAGTTACGTCAGGCTTGACGAATGACAGAAGCCTACGGAAGCCCTTTTCAGTTATATCACATGCAATCTGCATCAGTTCGAGCTCCTGTTGCTCCTTCACGCTGCGCAAACGCTGCAGTATCGGGTTCGATTTCGCAACGGCATGCGCCGGATATTTCTCTTTCCACCATTTTACAAATCGTGCCTCGCGGGTTTCTGTTTCTACCGTTGCCCGATAATGCTCATTGGTATTGATATAGATTGTTTCGGCATAAGTCATCAGTTCAAACAAAACTTTCTCAAACTCATGCAGCCAATAAACTTTTTTGATTCCCGAAACCTCAAAAGCGCGCTCTTTGGTGAGTTTTTCGCCTTCCCAAACTGCTATATGGTCGTTGGTTTCCTTTAGGAACAACATTTCGCGCTGTTCTTCATACGGAGCATCGGGAAACAATAACAAGATGCTTTCCTCCTGATCGACGCCACTTAAATAAAATATGTCACGATGCTGTGCAAATGGCATGGTACTGTCGGCCGAAATCGGGTAGATGTCATTCGAATTAAAAACTGCGAGGCTGTTCGGCTTCATCTGCGAACAAAATTTTTCGCGATTTTTTATAAATAAGTTGCGGTCGATTGGATGGTATTTCATTGAAGTAGATTTTTATCAAAAATAAAAAACTAAAGATAATAATAGACAATAAAAAATGAAACAAAACCAAAAGCGAAAAATCATCAATAAATTCGAAAATGAATTAAAACACTTAGAGTTGATAGAAAATATAATCAATATAATAAAAATTAAAAGAAA
>CAZLWZ010000076.1:0-7403 GCA_964563275.1 uncultured Flavobacterium sp. | reverse complement strand
CATATAAATACTATTTTACGAAAATTGATTTACTTTTAATTGGCGGCAAAAAATAATACTCTTACATTTGCGTATCATTCAAAAATACCGGAACCGATGTTTGAATTTCAACAGTATTTGGGCTTTATCGCTTTCCTCACGATCCTTACGATAGGATTTTGGTTAATGTTCTTTTTGGCAGGATTCGTTCAGTATTGGATAGTCGGAGCCATGAGGGAACTTTACAAAGAGCGCAAGGCAAGAAAAGATCACGAGAACAAAGATTCAGAACTATAACTGATTCAATTGATTCGAATAAAAAAGGAAGCCGTAGCTTCCTTTTTTTATTGCTTATCCGGGAAATTCTTCACCCTGGTCAATTTCTCTTCGCGGCATTTCTTCACGCTCGTTCTTTTTGCGGTTGAATCGGTAGGTAAACGATAGGTTGACCTGACGCATACGCCATTGGAATTCACTGTATGAATTAAGGTTTGGCAGATAGGTTTCGGAAATTCGTTTCCTCGAGTTGAAAACATCCTGCACGTTCAGTGACAAAGTTGCTTTTTCATTAAAGAAATCTTTGCTGAATCCTAGGTTGGCGCTGGCAACGCCTCTGTTTCTTCCCTGGGCGGTATTCTGTGGGCCGTTGTACGTAAAATTGGTTTGCCACTCAATTTTGTAAGGCAGCGTCACTTTGGAGGTCAGCCGTGTAAACCACGAAGTTGCGATGTTATCGAAATTGGTCGTAATAGTTTCGTTTTCGCTGTTTATATAGGTATAATCTCCCTGCGTCTCATTTCGGAAAAAATTGAAATTCGTGTTAATCCTCCACCATCTGAAGGGAGAATAATTTGTGGTAAATTCAAACCCGAACCTGTATTCGTGTCCAAGATTAATTGGCGTTGTCACAATTACCGGCGTGTTTATGTCCTGCCCACCAACGATTACCGGATCGCCATTTGAGTCGACGGTATCTTCACCATCAACAATGGTCGTGACAAAATCACCTGATTCCCGACGGATGAACTGAAACGCGTCGGTCGAGTGGTTTAGGTACACCGATGCACTTAGGGTAAGCTTATTCCAACGTTTCAGATAACCAAGATCGAATGCATCGGTAAATGATGGATCGAGATCGGGGTTACCCTGGAACAGGTTGATATTGCTTGTATAATTCGAAAACGGATTGATAAATCGACCACGAGGACGCGAAATCCTTCTGGTATAGCTTAGTGAAACGCTGTTGCGGTCGGTGATTTCATAGGTAAAAAATGCGCTCGGAAAAAAGTTATTGTATCGTTTGTTGTTGAAATCGTTTGTTGTAAACAGGTTCACATCGACGTTGGAGTCTTCCCATCGGAGTCCGAGTAACACCGAGAATTTGTTGAATTTCGTACCGTATTGTGTATAAAGAGCGTTGATTTTCTCAAGATATTCAAGTTCGTTCGAATATCGGCTGTCAATCGCATAACTGTTGGTGAGAGGGTCGAAAAAGCGGATCTCGAAATCTGTGTACAGATTATTGAAATCTCCTTTATATCCCGCTTCAAACTGACTGTTCTCGCCAATAGGGAGTACATAATCTGCCTGGATGATGCTGCGGAATTGCTTTTCGTAATTCTTTGTAGTTTCAAGTCCGGCATTAATTTGCGAATTCTCATCGTCGGTGTTTCGGGAGAACGATCCATCAATCGACAACTGATGGCCGTCTTTACGGAACTTTTTAGTGAAGTTGGTCGCGTACTCGAGATTAATGTCTTTGCTGCTTTCATCGGTATATCGATGTGTCGTGAACTGATAGTTTCTATTTGCATCGAAGTTATTTAGATCGACATACGAATCGTTCTCACCTAAAGCTCTTCGCAGGTTGACCGAGTTGGTCCAGGTTGTAAGCGAGTCAAGATACCATTCCATCCCGAAATTAGTATTGTAGCCTTTACGCATGCGCTCGTTGCGGCGCGTTTCATCAATATAATTTCTGGTTGTTCCGTCTTCCCGCAAATATTCGGTATTGGTTATCGAGCGGCCGGGGTTGTCCCGGTAGTTATAGCCGGTAGTCGTGAACAGGTTGAAATTTTCGGTGCGATAGTTAATATTAGCCGACAGACCGTAATTTTCCGGGTCGCCGACTGTAGCAATGACAGTCCCGTTAACGCCCTGGTTTTTACCCTTTTTAAGAATGATATTCAGGAGTCCGCCGCCACCTTCCGAGTCATAGCGCGCGGAAGGGTTTGTAACGACTTCAACTTTTTCAATGGCATCGGCGGGAATCAGCCTAAGCGCCTCGGTGATATTGATCGCGTTTGACGGTCGGCCATCGATTAAAATCCGTACGTTTTCGTTACCTCGAAGGCTGACGGCACCTTCAGCGTCGACTGAAACTGAAGGAATGTTATCGAGCACATCACTTACAGTTCCGCCCTTTACCATCAGATCATTACCTACATTATATACCTTTTTGTCCAGTCTGATTTGGACCGTGGTGCTTTCGGCGCGTACGACTACTTCATTAAGCATCATCGGATCTTCAGAAAGCTGGATGTTTCCCAGATTTACATCTTCTGTGATGCGGCGGTTTTTTATTTCGCGTACCTGGAATGAAATAAATTCGATGTTAATATCGTAGGTCCCGACCGGAACATCGATACTGAAATTTCCATCAAGATCGGTAATTCCGCCTGCAACGGCGCGCGTATCGCCGGGCGCCATAAAGGTGATTGTGGCATATTCCAATGTTTGTCCGGTAGTTTGTTCGGTAACTTTCCCCGAAACTTTGACTCTTTGTGATTGTTCCCGTGGCTGTGCCGAGGCTAATGTTGTAATTGCTAACAGTAATACTGTAAATGCGACTCTAATTCTTTCCATGGATTATAATTTGGTTATAAAACCGTTTAGAGTGCAAAAGTAAGACTTGGTTCAACCGTGCATTCACAAAGCAATGTTAAATCAATTTTGTTTTTATTCTAAATAATAGCAGCAGCTTTTTCGGCTGGACGGGCGATAACTGCACGGTCCCCATTGATTACAATTGGCCGCTGGATAAGGATCGGATTTTGAGCCATGGCGGCAATAAGTTCGTCATCACTCAGGGATTTGCTGGCAAAGTTATCCTTCCAGATTTTTTCGTTTTTCCTGATAAGTTCGAGAGGTTTTATCTTTAGCTTGTTTATCAGTTCTTTAAGTTCTTCAATGGTGGGAATATCACTCAGATAATTAATAATTTGATATTCAACGTCAGCATCGGCTAAAAATGCAAGGCACTCGCGCGACTTACTGCAACGGGAATTATGGTATATTTGTATCATGTTGTAGTGTTGATGTTCGACTGTAACTGCAAATTTACTAACAAATATATCTTATTCATGTTTATTGAGCAGGCTTATAAAGGCGAAAACGATTGGTGGCGTGTAGTGGTAACATTGCTGGCGAGCGCCGGTGTTTTAATCTGGAGCCTTGTCATGTATTTCGTACTGACAGACGAGGAGTTGCAGGCTACATACGACATGATGAAAAATTTCCCCAACAACATCGTACTGGCGGCCAATCTCGCTCCGTTTGTTTTTATGCTGGCCATACTCTTCATTGCCGTACTGTTCCTGCACCGTAGAAGTATTCTGTCGTTGACCACGAGCCGTCGCAAAATCGATTTTGGTCGCGTAGCGTTTGCATGTGGTTTAATGGTAGTATTTACCGTGATCAGTTTTGTAATTTCTTATATGGTCGACAGCACCGAGATTACGTGGAATTTTAAACCGCTTAATTTTGCGATACTTTTTTTTATCAGTGCACTTCTCTTTCCGCTTCAGGTAGCGTTCGAGGAGTATCTTTTCCGAGGCTATCTGATGCAGCAGGTCGGGATTGTTGTTCGAAACAGATGGTTTCCGTTACTGTTGACGTCAGTATTATTCGGATTGTTTCACAGCGCAAATCCCGAAGTCCTCGAAATGGGTTTTGGAATTATGGCCTTCTACATTGGCACCGGACTTTTATTGGGAATTATTACCTTGATGGATGAAAGCCTGGAACTCGCTATTGGGTTTCATCTGGGAAATAACATGATGGCGGCGTTGCTTGTAACGTCGGAATTTGCGGCCCTGCAAACCGATGCCATTTTCAAATATTCTGGCGCGGGCGACGCAGGGATTCTTCAGGAAATGATCATCACCATGGCAGTTACATATCCGATAATTTTACTAATTTTAAGCTGGAGGTATCGCTGGATAGACTGGTCGTCAAAATTATTCGGTAAAGTTGCCTCAAAAAGATCCTTTTTATCAACTACACATGGAAACTCCTAATTATAATAACGTCCACCCTAAATTTAAGTTAAACGGATTCCAGCTTGACCGTGACGCGTTGTGCATGAATGCCTATAGTTTTATTAAGGAAGGCGAGCCACATGAAAAAGCGGTAGGTGATTTTTTGCTCGATTGGTTTGACAATAAATCTTTTATTGAATTAAATACGTCTGGAACGACCGGAACTCCAAAAGTTATTCGGGTCGAAAAGCAGGCGATGGTCAATTCGGCATTGGCAACCGGTGATTTTTTTGGTTTGCGCTCCGGCGATAAGGCGCTGCATTGCCTGCCTACTAAATATATTGCCGGAAAAATGATGTTCGTTCGCGGATTTATCCTGGGCCTCGACATGGATTTCGTTGCTCCAAGCCTGAATCCGCTCGAGAAGTGCGACGACTGCTATGATTTTGCCGCCATGGTTCCGTTACAGGCGCAGCATGCATTGCCGTTACTGCACAAAATAAAGACATTGATCATCGGCGGAGTCAAAATCAATAAAAATCTTGAAGCCGATTTGCTGAAGTTGCCAACCAAGGTGTATGAAACTTATGGCATGACAGAAACCATAACACATATCGCCGCGAAGAAGTTAGGGGAGGACTTTTTTACTGTTTTGCCGAATGTCACTATCTCGTATGACGAGAATAGTTGCCTGGTGATCCGTGCGCCGCGAATTTCGGATGATCTTATTGTCACCAACGACCTGGTCGAGCTGGTTAACGAGAATCAGTTTAAGTTTTTGGGCCGAATAGACAACGTAATCAACAGCGGCGGAATAAAGCTTCTTCCGGAGCAGATTGAGGATAAGTTATCAGATAAAATAAACCGTAGGTTTTTCGTCAGCGGCATTCCTGATGAGAAGCTCGGAGAAAGGCTGGTGCTGATTGTCGAGGGCCCGCAGTTCGAAATTCCCGAATCCGCATTCGCGGCACTGGGGAAATACGAGCGTCCGAAGGATATCTTCTTTGTTCCGGAATTTCGCGAAGCCGGTAATGGTAAAACGATGCGTAAAGAGACAGTCAAACTTCTCGCTGGTTATAGCGCCTGATGATTAATTGATGCGCGTCTTTATCAAAAACCGATCTGTCACTACAGAAACATCCGATTTTTTTATTCCCGTCAGTCTGACCACACGCGGAGTTGTATCGGCCACCAATCTTACATTGCTACCTTTCATTTCTACATCTACAGGCATAATAAAACCCGGTTCTACGTTTTCCCAATAATACTCAATTTCACCTTCACGATGATTGACTACCAGTGTCGGGATACTGATTGTGCGAAGGTACTGGTTGAAGATTGGCGTAAGGTCCTGACGGAACTCGGAGTTAAAGAAAGCCACGACGGTTTCGGTATCAATGATCTGGTGCCGGTATTTGTTGCTGAATTTTAAAAGGATTTCCCACCATCTGTCGTCGTCGCTCAAAATGTGCCGCAATGTATTAAGCATAAGTGCCCCTTTAAAATACATATCACCCGACCCTTCATTGTTAACACCATACTGACCGATGATTGGCTTGTCGTTACGGATGTTATTTTTCTGGCCGTTGATATATGTCATCGCCTTCTCGTAGCCGAATTCGCATTCTACATATACCGTTTCGGAGTACGTGGTAAATCCTTCGTGAATCCACATATCGGCAATGTCTTTCGAGGTGATGCTGTTGCCAAACCATTCATGCCCGGTTTCGTGAATAATTATGTAATCGAACAACAATCCGACGCCTGTTCCCGAAATATCGGCGCCGCGATAACCCTTTTTATATCTGTTCCCGTACGCCACGGCACTTTGATGTTCCATGCCAAGGTACGGTGTTTCGACCAGTTTAAAGCCGTCGTTTGTAAAAGGGTAGGGGCCAAACTTGCTTTGGAAGCAGTCCATCATTGGCTTTACTTCCTCAAAATGTGCCCGCGCCTTTTCTTCATTGCCGCGCAACACATAATAGTCAAGGTCGAGTCCGTTATACTTATCATTAATATGAACGTAATCACCAATGTTTACCGTCAGGTTATAGGTATTTATAGGATTCTTTACTTCCCAGTCCCAGCGCGTAAAGCCATTTTTCAAATCGGTGGATGCCGTGAGCCTGCCGTTGGAGACGTTCATAAGCCCATTTGGAACAGCAACCTTTATAGATGCACCCCGGTCAGGTTCGTCATATTGTGAATCCTTGACCGGATACCACAAACTGGCGCCGGTTCCCTGCACGGCGACACCAATCCAATGTTTTCCATTTGGGTCTTTTTTCCAGTCGAAACCGCCGTCCCACGGGGCCATTTTTGCTTCCAACGGTGAACCTGAATAAAAGAATTTAATTGAATGTTCAGAACCGGCAGCGAGTTCCTGCGGGAAAGTGATAAAAACTGCATTAAATTCACGCACGTACGGTAAGTTAATTTTCCCGAAGACAATCTTATCAACCTGCATGTTTTCGAACAGGTCAATTTGGATTACTTTCGTTTTCGCAGCGGTTTTAAAGACAATCTCGTTAAAGCCACGGATCGTTTTCTGGTCGGGATCGATCGTAATATCTAAATTATACCGCTGTACGTCAAAATTTTCCCGTTCAGGACGTTGTCCGCCTTGTAATGAATCTTTTCGGGTGAACGATTGTTGGGCCGATGTGATGCTGAAGCACAAGAAAGCAATAGTTGCGGTAATTGTTTTCATAAATAGTGAATTGGCAGTAAGTAGCTTTTCCTGCAGATTTGTTACTAAACCTGAATCACCCCAAGATTAAACTTCTTCTCGATCGGAGCGTGGTTAGCTGCTTCTATTCCCATTGAAATCCACGTGCGGGTGTCCAACGGGTCGATGATCGCATCGGTCCAAATCCTGGCGGCGGCGTAATAGGGCGAGACCTGCTCATCGTAACGTGCCTTTATTTTATCAAAAAGCTCCTTTTCTTTGGCCTCATCCACGATTTCTCCTTTTGCTTTTAGCGATGAAGCTTCAATTTGTGCAAGGACTTTCGCAGCCTGCGTACCACCCATCACGGCCAATTCGGCACTCGGCCAGGCGAATATCAGCCGTGGGTCATACGCCTTGCCACACATAGCATAATTGCCTGCGCCGTACGAATTTCCAACAATTACCGTAAATTTCGGTACAACCGAATTGCTGAC
>CAZLWZ010000075.1:0-7405 GCA_964563275.1 uncultured Flavobacterium sp. | reverse complement strand
AAATGGAACGCGTACCTGCGCAATGGAAGCCATGACAGAACCTAACATCAGCACCTGAAGTACTGCGTGTTTAAGCATGTTATGCATTAGCTTTAAATTTTGCGCCATACGGGGATTACATGTCTTTTACGACGTTATAAAATATTTGAAAATCATATTCAGATGTAGCATTTGAAGTCATCATGGTCCGTAAAACGCTTTCAGAGCGGGGAGTGGCAGAAAGAAGATACAGATAACGCAGGTTAGGCATAGCCGAAAACAAAGACATATCAATTTTGGAAGCGGTGTCCGGGGAATCGACCCGGATTGTAACCAATTCCACGCTTGTCGGTATAACAAACTGCGGCAAAGAAGGCAGCGCCTGGAAATCGATGAATAGGCAAACAGGCGCTTCCCCATAAACATTCATCTTTCCGTCGCCTATGTACACCGAAGGCTGAACATCCTCGAGCATCGCCCGAAGCCGGGTTGCCTCATCAGAGCCGCTCCCCAATCGCTGAAACTGTTCCGTAAGTGAAACAATAGAAAAATCAGAGGGGTCACGGTTTTGCGCATGCAAACATGAAAAACAGCTTAAAAGCAAAATCAGCAAAAGCCGCATATCTGCAGTCTTGCCGGCAACAATTTTAGAAAAGACGTGATTTATTGTACCCATTTTAATATTTTCACCAAAAATTGCATGCAGATCGGTGAGCTAAGTGTTGGCTTCCACTATTTTACGAGCTGTGACTCACCCTGAACTGACCTGCAAAAATAACAACTTTACAGCTTTTTACACCAGTTAATCCACCAACAGCCTTAAAAGTCGTTGATCAACCGCTTTAGAACTTCAACAGGCGCTAAACTGCTGCGATTCATAACTGTGACTTGTTCCTTTGCCGAAATCCATACCGAAAATATATTTTATACCAATTGCGACCAAGCAAAAAATCGACGAACTGCACTTTTTTACCTATAAAGAGCATTTTTCTACATTTTCTTGTACGAAATATATTTCATTTGCTGAACGCTTACCTGTCATGTAGCTGAATTTCAAACACTAATTTTAAGAATCTTCACGAGCGCTCTTGAGATAAATTTTGTAATTTGTTTGTATAAACACGCTACTATGAAGAACTTAATTTTAATACGCCATGCGAAATCATCATGGAAAACGCCTTTACAGGATTTCGACAGGCCTTTGGCAAAACGAGGTATAACCGACGCGCATCTGGTTTCGCAGGCGCTGGGGCCGCATCTGCCAAAATCTTTTCTAATATGGAGCAGTCCCGCCAAACGGGCAATGGATACAGCACTCATTTACGCCCAAAATATTTCTTACCCGGTTGAAAGCATCATCTTCAAAAACGAATTATATACTTTTGAAGCGACGCAGCTCGAGCAAGTAGTGCGGTCGGTAGATAACGAGTATGAAAATGTAATTCTTTTCGGACACAACGCGGCTATTACAAATTTTGTCAATAAATTTGGCGATGTATACATCGACAACGTTACCACTTCGGGCTTCGTTTCAATTAATTTCGATACATCCGACTGGAAGACGGTCTCCAAAGGCAAAACCGCTAAAGTCATTTTTCCAAGAGATTTAAAAACATGAGCATAGAAACAGCTTATCGCTATACTGACAGAGAAAAAAGCTGGCTGGCGTTTAACGCCAGAGTACTACAGGAAGCCGCCGATGAAACCGTCCCGCTACTAGACAGGCTTCGTTTTTTAGGGATCTTTTCAAATAATCTTGACGAATTTTTCCGCGTACGCTTTGCAGCCATCCGTAGGCTTAGCCTGTCGGGAGAAACCGGCGAGAAGGTGCTCGGCGGCATCTCAGCGCAGCAACTCGTTAAAGACATTACCGAAATTGTCATCCAACAACAATCGGAGAGTTTGCGAATACTGAATATCATCGAACGCAAACTCGAAAAGGAAAACATCTACATCATCAACGAAAAAGAAGTCAACCGTGAACAGGAAAACTTTATAAAAGATTTTTTTATCCAAAAAGTCAGTCCGGCGCTCGTGACGATTATCCTGAACGACTTGGCAGAATTTCCGCTGCTGAAAGATACTTCCGGTTATCTCGCCGTCAAACTCGTGATGCGCGGACTCCCACCTGATGAATCGGGCGTGAAGCCAAAGCGCGAAGTGCGGTACGCCGTGATCGAGTTCCCAAAAACCATCAACCGTTTCGTAGTTCTTCCGCAAAACGAAGAAAAGCAATACGTGATGCTCCTCGACGACGTAATCCGCTTTAATCTGGCGAATATCTTTAATATTTTCGACTACAAAAGCGTTCACGCACACATGATCAAAATTACAAGGGACGCCGAACTCGACATCGACAGCGATATGAGCAAAAGCATGCTGGAGAAAATAGGTCAGGGCGTTAAAGACCGGAGTCTTGGTGAACCTGTAAGATTTGTGTACGATCAGTCGATAGGCAAGGATACGCTGAAATTCTTCCTGACGCAAATGGGAATCGAATCCACTGACAGCATCATCCCCGGTGGCCGCTACCACAATCGCCGCGATTATATGAATTTCCCGAACCTGGGCCGGTACGATTTGCTCTATACACCCAATACACCGCTGCCGGTCGACGGCCTGACTCTCGAGGGAAGCATCCTGAGCAAAATCGCCCAAAAGGACTACCTGGTAAATGCTCCGTACCAGTCGTTTGCCTACATCATTAAATTCCTGCGCGAAGCCGCACTCGACCCAAAGGTCACGGCTATAAAAATAACCTTGTACCGACTGGCAAAAAATTCTCAAATCGTAAGTTCGCTGATAAATGCGGCAAAAAATGGTAAAAAAGTAACGGTGCAAATTGAGCTTCAGGCCAGGTTCGATGAAGCCAGCAATATATCATATGCCGAGCAGATGCAAACCGAGGGCATCGAGCTTATATTCGGTATTAAAGGACTTAAGGTGCACAGCAAAATATGTGTTATAGAACGCATTGAGAACGGCAAACTCAAACGATACGGATTGATCTCGACCGGAAATTTCAACGAGAACACGGCGAGGCTTTATACCGATGTGACTTTGTTCACCTGCCATCAGCAAATACTCAAAGACATAAGCAAGATCTTCGAATTTTTTGACGTCAATTATCGGATTCATCGCTACAAGCACCTGATCGTTTCACCACACTATACGCGCGCACGGTTCTATAAACTTATTGATCGCGAAATAGCTAACGCTGAGCAAGGTATCGAAAGTTACATCAACTTAAAGATGAATAGTCTGTCCGACTTCCCCATTATCGATAAGCTATATGATGCAAGCAGAGCAGGGGTTAAGATCAAGTTGCAGATCCGCGGCATCTGTTCCCTGATTCCTGGCGTTCCGGGTATGAGTGAAAACATAGAGGCGATCAGTATTGTCGATAATTTCCTCGAGCACTCACGCATCTACATCTTCGGCAATGGCGGCGATCCTGATGTCTTTATCTCGTCGGCCGATTTTATGCGACGCAATCTCGATGGCCGCGTCGAGGTGACATGTCCGATTTATGACGCCGACATAAAAATGCAGTTAATCGATACCTTTAACACCGGCTGGCAGGGCAATGTCAAGGCACGCGTACATTCAGAAAACCTCGATAATAAATACAGGACACGCGGCGATCAGCCCGTATTCCGCGCGCAAGCCGAAACGTTTAATTATTACCGGGATCGCCTGGAGGTAATCACTTCCGAATTATGATTTGGCGCCATTACCGGCACTTCGCTGCAAGCCCTTGCCAAGCTTCATTATTTTCTGACGCCGCGACAGACGCTCCTTTGGTCGCACTGCCGCGCCGCGAAAATATATTCAGCTTCGCTTCGGGGCTTTACGCTTCGGTCCGGGGCGGTAAACACAATACAAGAATATGATCAATATTAAAAAATACGCAGCAATCGACATCGGATCTAACGCGATGCGACTGCTGGTAGCCAATATAATCGAAGAAAGAGGCAAAGAGGCACAGTTCAGCAAAAGCTCGCTTGTAAGGGTACCAATCAGGCTTGGTCAGGACGCCTTTACAGTCGGCGAAATCTCCGCCGAGAATATCGAAAGGATGATTGACGCTATGAAAGCCTTCAAGCTGCTGATGAAAGTCCACAAGGTCGAGAAATACATGGCCTGCGCGACATCGGCAATGCGCGAAGCCTATAACGGCAAAGAAGTCGCCGAGATGATTCAGGAAAAAGCCGACATTAAAATTGAAGTGATCGACGGCAAGAAAGAAGCTGCCATTATCGCATCAACCGATCTGCATTACTTGTTAAAAACTGAACAAACCTACTTATACGTTGACGTTGGCGGCGGAAGTACCGAATTCTCATTATTCTCAAACGGCAGGATGATAGTGTCAAAGTCTTTTAAGGTTGGCACCGTGCGCCTGCTGAACGACATGGTCAATGATGTAGTCTGGGTCGAGATAGAAAAATGGATCCGCGCCAATACCGAAGATTATGAGCCGGTGACGTTAATTGGCTCGGGCGGTAACATCAATAAACTGTTTAAAATGTCGGGTAAGCTGCAGCAGAAACCTTTATCGTACATGTATCTTAACGCCCAGTATTCTATGCTAAATTCACTTTCGTACGAGCAGCGCGTATCGGAGCTGGGCTTAAATCCCGACCGCGCCGATGTGATCATTCCTGCGCTTCGCGTGTACCTGAACGCGATGAAGTGGAGTGGAGCACGCAATATCTACGTGCCAAAAATCGGGCTTTCTGACGGAATTATCAAAGCGCTGTACTACGGCAAAATATAAGGTAAAGCCGGTTTAGAAATCGAGGTCGAAAGTTTTGCGCAGAACCTCAAGGTTCGGGTTTAACTCGTTCAGCCTATTAAACCGGTCCTGAGGTGTAAATGCCTTGCGGCTGTCGATACTTTCGTTCACCACTATTTTTATGTCGATGTCGTGGTTGTGCAATTTGCCGCGCAAATATCCAACGAGTTCATGTTTCTCAGTTTCAAAATCGATCTTTGAACCCTCATTTGGCAGTTCATGGACTATGGTAGTCCCCTCAAGTTTTGGATCGCTGAGGAGCAACAACGATTCCATTATTTTATGTCCGCGGTCGCTCAACCTTTGTGCATACTTTGTCCACTGTAGCAGCATATCCGTTTCATTGAACGGCTCGGTAGGAAGATGCGTCGTATCTTTTGTCTGTAACTTCCGGGTTTGCTCGAGTTCTTTTTTGGCTCGAATGCTCGCCAGTGACAGCGCCGATACCTTTACACCGGATTCAGGCATCAACGGGCGGGGCAGAGGCTGTTGCTCTTTTGGCGGTTCCTCCGTACTATTTTCAGCAACTTCTGGCGGGGCGGGAACATCTAAAACCTCGGGTTGTTTGACCGGGATATTTAAAATCCGGCCGTAGAAATGTTGGGGCGGAATTATAAATTCGTCAGCTTTTTTTTTTCTCCGTCAAAGGTGACAGAGGCAAGTTGCATCAGGCATAGCTCAACAAGCAACCGTTGATTCTGACTGTTCTTGTACTTCTGGTCGCAATCGTTCGCCAGATCAATTCCGCGTAAAAGGAATTCTGTCGAGGCGCGTTGGGATTGCGCTGCATATAGCTTTTGCGCCTGTTCACCCACTTCGAGCAACTGTAATGTCGAAGGTGTTTTCGAAACAAGAAGGTCCCGGAAATGCGATCCTAATCCGGCAATAAAATGATGGCCGTCGAACCCTTTGCTCAGAATATCATTGTACATCAGCAACAGTCCCGGAATATCATTGGCTAAAATTAAATCGGTGATGGAAACATACGTTTCATAATCAAGCACATTCAGATTTTCGGTTACGGCTTCACGGGTCAAATTCGTACCGC
Organism: uncultured Flavobacterium sp.; assembly: GCA_964563275.1. GTDB lineage: Bacteria > Bacteroidota > Bacteroidia > Flavobacteriales > Flavobacteriaceae > Flavobacterium. The sequence continues at coordinate 1,580 of CAZLWZ010000075.1, read as the reverse complement.
AAAATGACACGACACGGTCAAATATCGATAATGCGTCACGCATGGCGCCATCGGCTTTTTGGGCAATGATATTCAGTGCGTCGTCTTCGTACGTAATACCCTGACTCTGGGCCACCTCGGCAAGATGCGCTTTCGCATCCTTGATCGTAATCCGTTTGAAATCGAATATCTGGCAACGGGATAAGATGGTCGGGATTATCTTATGTTTCTCGGTTGTGGCGAGAATAAATATAGCGTGTTTAGGCGGTTCCTCGAGCGTTTTCAGAAATGCATTAAAAGCCGCGGAAGAGAGCATGTGGACCTCATCTATAATGTAGACCTTATAACTACCGGTTTGCGGAGGAATGCGCACCTGATCAATAAGATTTCGTATATCATCAACCGAATTGTTTGAAGCAGCGTCGAGTTCGAAAACATTGAATGCAAAATCTTCGCTGGGGTCGTCATATCCCGGCTGGTTTATCTTTCGCGCCAGGATGCGGGCACATGTAGTTTTACCAACGCCGCGTGGCCCTGTAAATAGTAACGCGGAAGCAAGATGATTGGTTTCAATGGCATTTAAAAGCGTATTCGTAATTGCTTGCTGACCCACGACATCTTTAAACGTCTGAGGACGGTATTTACGTGCTGATACTACGAATTGCTCCATTTTTTGCTTTGACTGGTGGCAAATATAAAGCTAAAATTCGTGTTTTAAAACAAATCGGATTATAAATAGACGACAGTTTTAAAGCTGGTTTAGGCCACTACGTCCGCAATCGTTTCGGTCTCGAGCAGTCGGACCAAAGCCTCCTCTTCAGGATTCAAATTGTTGCACGCGATGTTTGGTTCAATTCCGTAAGCGTCGATCTTCCCGTCTTGATACGCGGCAATTACCGATGGATGAACGTAATATTTTTTACACACGGTGCGCGTGTTGCCCAGCTTTGATGCAACCGTGTCAAGGACTTCGACAATTTTGCGTTTGCAGTCGGTTTGGTTCACAGGCTGACCAACTTCATGAAACGCGCACAACGCATTGACGCTTCCCGCCCAGACCCGAAAATCTTTTGCTGTAAAATCTTCACCAGTCACTTCTTTTAAATAATTGTTCACATCGGCCGACCCGATCGTGTTCCGATTTCCCTCATCGTCGTAATACTGAAACAGGTCCTGGCCAGGGATATCGCGACATCTCTTCACAAGATTGGCCAGGCGGCGACTCTGCAATGCGATTTTATGTTTGACACCTTTTTTACCAACGAATTCGAAGTAAATTTTTGAATGGTCAAATTTTACGTGTTTATCACGTAAGGTAGTCAGACCAAAAGAGCCGTAAAGTTTTTTATATGCATCATTTCCAATGCGGATGTGAGTGAGTTCTATCAACTTCACCACCAGTGCCACGACCTTCTCGTAAGGCAGCCCCTGTCGGGCAAGATCTTTATCCACCTTTTCCCGTATTGTCGGCAATGCATGGGCGAAGCGTCGCAAACGATAAAATTTTGATTGATTTCTGATTTTATTCCAGTCCGGGTGGTAGCGATACTGTTTTCGGCCTTTGGTATCAATACCGGTGGCCTGAAGGTGTCCGTTTGGGT
>CAZLWZ010000074.1:0-7406 GCA_964563275.1 uncultured Flavobacterium sp. | reverse complement strand
GTGGTTCGCGGAACAAAAACTGCTGCCTATACGATCTATGGTGATTATCCGGAGCTTACTTCGCAGGAAGCTATGGATATTGTCACCGGACGCTTTATCAATTATGGAGATATCAACAATAAGCGAAAAGTGGCCGTCGTAGGACAGGGCGTCATAACCGATTTATATTCCAAAACCGAAGAAGTCATCGGCAGCTATATCAAGATCAACGGAGTAAACTTTATGGTCGTTGGCGTGTACAAAAAGAAAGGTAACAATGGCAACGCTGAAGAGGATCAAAAGGAAATATTTGTGCCTTTTACAACATTTCAGCAGGCATTTAACTACGGGGATATTGTTGGCTGGATGGCACTTACAGCGCGCGACGGTGCATCGATAACCGAATTGAAAAGTGGCATCTTTGAATTTATGAAATCGCGGCATTCCATCAGTCCGCACGATGAGCGGGCCATTGGCAACTTCGATCTTTATGCCGAATACAGCAAAATCAATGGTCTGTTCCTGATCCTGAAGTTCATCGCGTACTTTGTAGGAACGCTGGTGTTATTGTCGGGCGTCATCGGAATATCCAATATCATGCTGATTGTCGTTAAGGAGCGTACAAAAGAAATAGGAATCCGTCGCGCGCTGGGTGCAACGCCGTGGGCGATCCGATCCCAAATACTGACCGAAGCGATTTTCCTGACGATCACTGCCGGAATGGCAGGAATCGCAGTGGCAACCGGACTATTGGCAATATTGAATATGATGCTCGAATCAATGCCGGCCGGAGATATGATGTTCGCCAATCCAAGCGTGGATCTGTTTGTCGTTTTTGTCGCATTAGTAATATTGGTCGGATCGGGGCTTCTCGCCGGTTTTATTCCTGCACAGATGGCCATAAACGTAAAACCCGTAGATGCTCTGCGGACAGAATAATTAAAAATCAGAATTAAACCAATAATAATATGAAGAAAGGAATTACCATAGTGGTTTTAGTTTTTATTGCCATTTTATTCTTTGGCGCGCTCTATTATTTGTACGCCAAGAATCAGGAGTCACCGGTTGTTTACGATACCGAAATGCCGGAGACGAAAACCATTGTAAAAAACACAATCGCTACGGGCAACATTGTTCCCGACGAGGAAGTACTGATAAAGCCAAACATTTCCGGAATTATCGAGGAGATTTATATCGAGGCGGGCGGCCACGTGAAAGCCGGTGATTTAATAGCGAAAATCCGTGTAGTTCCCAATATTTCGAATCTCAGCAACTCGCAAAATCAGGTTACAACGGCCAAAATAAACCTTGATAATCAGGAGAAAGTGTACCAGCGGCAAAAGTCATTGTTTGAAAAAGGCGTCATTTCGGCCAATGAGTTTGACGCTGCCGAAGTTGCTTTTAAACAGGCAAAACAAAATTACGATGCGACACGCCAGAGCTATGACATCGTCAGAACAGGTACCGCAAGAGGATTGGGAAATGCCGCAAATACGATGATCCGGTCAACGGTCACCGGTATGGTTCTCGAGGTGCCGGTAAAAGTGGGGAACCAGGTGATCGAAAGCAATAATTTCAACGAAGGAACTACGATTGCAAGTCTCGCCGATGTTGGGAAAATGATATTCGTTGGTAAGGTTGACGAATCTGAAGTAGGCAAAATTAAAGAAAACCTGCCCATCGAGATAACGGTTGGGGCGATCGAAAACAAAAAGTTTGATGCCGTGCTGAACTACATCGCCCCGAAAGGAATCGCCGAAAACGGTGCAATACAATTCGAAATTAAAGGCGCGTTACAGGAAAAGGACACCATGTTCATCCGCGCAGGATTAAGCGCTAACGCATCGATTATCCTCGATCGTGCCGACGATGTCCTGGCAATCAAAGAATCTCTAATCCAGTTCGACGAAAAGACACAAAAGCCGTATGTCGAGGTGCAAACCGCCGGCCAGGAATTCGAACGAAGGGAAATTGTACTCGGTGTCAGCGACGGCATTTATGTCGAAGTGAAAAGCGGAGTAAAGGCAGGAGATAAAATAAAAATCTGGAATCAGGGGCTTAAAAAAATCTAGCTTTACGAACTAATTTCATCATAAATATTTCTTTTATAAAATATACTCTAAATTTGTGCAGTATGAAACTGTGCTTTCATTTCGTTTCTATGAGAAAATCCAATTTTATCGCAGCGGTTGCTATGCTATTGATCGGCATCGGAAGCCAAGCGCAGACCAAAGTGTGGACGCTGGAGGAAGTCGTCGCGTACGCGCTCGAAAATAATATAACTGTTCAGCAAACTGAGCTTGATATCAGAAGCGCCGAAATCGACAAAACGGCGGCATGGGGTGGCTTTCTCCCATCCGTAAATGCCAATGCGTCGCATTCGTGGAATATTGGTTTAAACCAAAACATCACAACCGGACTTCTCGAGAACCAGACCAACCAGTTTACTGCCTTGGGTTTAAGTGTAGGTGTGGATATTTTCAACGGACTGCAAAACCAGAACCGCTTGCGCCGTGCAAATCTTGCCATGCTCGCCGCCCAATACAACTTGTCGAAAATAAAGGACGATGTAGCGCTGAATGTTGCCAATGCATACCTCCAAATTCTTTTCAACAAAGAAAACCTGAAAGTTCAGAGGGAGATACTGGAGAGCAATAACAGGGAATTGACAAGGACCGGGGAACTTGTCGATGCAGGGTCTATTCCTCGTGGCGACTTGCTCGATATGGAGGCAACGGTTGCCGGTGGTCGTCAATCAGTGGTGTCAGCCGAAAACGCACTACTGATCTCGAAACTTAGCCTGGCGCAGTTGCTACAGCTTGAGGAATTTAAGGATTTTGATGTTGCTGATGTTGACACTGAAACAGCACCAAGCGAAGTAATGCTTCAAACGCCGGAGGCTATATTTTCAAAGGCCAAAGAGGAGCGTGTGGAGCTGAAGCTCGCCCGGACGAATTTGGATATAGCCGAACGCGATGTAAAGATTGCGCGTGGGGTTTATCTGCCAAGGCTTGTAGGGTTTTACAGTTTCGATACCCGTGCGGCTTACTTAGACCGAGTAATCGGCTTTGAACCCGATCCCGACAGCCCAACGAGCGTAATAGGTACAGTGGAAGGATCCGGCCAGAATGTCGTTGCGCCTAACTTCCTGCCGATTTTGGGAAGTTCGCTGCCTGTTTTCGATCAGTTCAGAGAAAATAAAGGACATTCGTTTGGCGTGCAGTTAAGCATACCTATCCTTAACGGATTCTCGGCGCGTAATGCGGTCGAGCGATCCAAGGTAGCCGTCGACCGATTTAAAATTGCGTACGCTCAGGAAGAGTTGAATCTCGAGCGAAACGTATATACTGCGTTCACAGACGCAAAAGGTGCGTTAAATGCTTACGAAGCAGCAGTCGCTGCGCTGGAAGCGCGTGAACTGGCGTATGAATATGCAAATGAAAGGTACAAAGTAGGAATGATGAACGCGTTCGATTTCAATCAGGCGCAAACAATGTACGCCAACGCACAGTCGGAAGTGATCAGGGCAAAATACGAATATGCATTCCGGGTAAAAGTTGTAGAGTTTTACTTTGGTATTCCAATAATCAAAAATTAGAAGCAATGTCAAAAAAAACAATGTATTTCATTTTCGGGGCAGTTATAATTGTAATCCTGCTACTCGTTCTTTCTAAGGCTGGCGTTTTTGGCGAGAAAAATAAAGGCAAAGAAGTAGAAGTAACCACCGTGGGTGAAATGACCATTGTTGAAACGGTATCGGCAACCGGGAAAATCCAGCCTGAGATTGAAGTGAAAATCTCATCGGAAGTATCGGGAGAAATTATCGAGCTTCCGGTAAAGGAAGGCCAGGTCGTTAAGAAAGGTGATCTGCTGGTCAAAATTAACCCTGATTTATATACATCGGGATTTAACCGGACCGTCTCTAATTTGTCAGGAACGCGTGCCGGCCTTGCTCAGGCCGAAGCACAGCTCAGTGAAGCAAAAGCTAATTATGAAAGGAACAAAACGCTTTTCGACAAAGGAATAATCTCGAAAGCCGAGTGGGATCAGGTGGTATCGGCTTATCAGGTTGCGCAGGCAAACCGCCAGTCGGCTTTTTACAACGTGCAGAGCGCGAGTGCTACCGTTAACGAAGCTAAGGATAATCTTGGCCGAACCACAATATATGCGCCTGCCGACGGAACCATTTCAATGCTTAATGTGGAACTTGGCGAACGTGTACTTGGAACGCAGCAAATGACGGGCACTGAAATATTGAGGGTGGCGAATTTAAACAATATGGAGGTTGAGGTCGATGTAAATGAGAACGACATCGTCAAAGTTAACGTAGGCGATTCGGCCCGAGTTGAGGTCGACGCCTACATGAGGAAAAAATTTCGCGGCCTTGTGACAAGCATATCCAACTCGGCCAGCGGCGCCCTTACGGCTGATCAGGTCACCAATTTTAAGGTTAAAATCAGGATTTTGAAAGAGTCTTATCAGGATTTACTGGAAGGTCAGCCTGAAACCTATTCGCCATTTCGACCGGGTATGACTGCGACGGTCGACATTATTACGAAGCGCAAGGAAAACATCGTTGCAGTTCCGATAAGTTCGGTTGTTGTTAAAACCGATACAACTTCTGTCAGGACGCCGGCTTTCAAAGCTGAAAATGCAGCCGTCAAAAACGAAAAGAAATTCGAATGTGTGTTCGTAAAAGTTGGTGACCAGGCGGAGCTGCGCGTAATTAATACCGGAATACAGGATGACACTAACATCGAAATTACATCGGGATTAAAAAAAGGTGATGTCGTCATTACAGGGCCTTACACGACAGTTTCAAAAGAGCTTTCTCCGGGCGACAAAGTAACTGTAAAAAACGAATCAGCTTCCGCTTCGAAAGAAACCAAAAAGTAGTGCATTACATTCTGAACATTGAAACTGCAACTAAGAATTGTTCGGTTGCCATTGCTGCAGATGGCACGGTTGTAAGTCTGCGTGAAGTCGCAGAAACCGGTTACTCACATGCCGAAAAACTACACGTGTTCATCGAGGAAGTTTTACTTGAATCGGGAATAAAATTTTCAGACCTGGCTGCTGTCGCCGTCAGTCGCGGCCCCGGATCCTACACGGGCTTGCGAATAGGGGTTTCAGCTGCCAAGGGCTTGTGTTACGCACTTCGGGTACCACTGATCGCTACCGATACTTTACAGGCGCTGGCGCTGCAGGCACATGTTTCCGACGGAGTAGTGATACCGATGATAGATGCCCGCAGAATGGAAGTCTATAGCTCCGTATATGGCTCCTCAGGCGAGAATCACAGGGAAATCCGCGCTGAGATAATTGATCAGGATTCCTTTTCTGAAATTGATGATCAGGTTTATTTTGTCGGTGATTGTGCCGCTAAATGTCAACATGTTTTAACCCGACCAAATTTCAGGTTTTTGCACGACGTTGTTTATCCGTCGGCACGTGAAATGGCAATGTTGAGCTACAACAAGTATCGCGCTCAGGACTTCGAAGATCTGGCCTACTTCGAGCCTTTTTACCTCAAAGATTTTCTGGTCACGCCCGCTAAGAAGTAGGATCTTCACCGCTTAGCTGTTCCAGCGCGTGCTCAAGTTGTTCCGAGGGCAGGTCGCACGTTTTGTCACGGCATACGTAGAATAAATTCTTCCCGCTCACGTAGCGGCTTTTGAGAAACGCCAGTTCCGATGGATTTTCGGTACCTGCAATTGTAACATGCGGAAGGTAACGCTTGTGTATCGTTCGGGCCAGGTGCAGTGCGTCGGGTCCGCATACCGCAAGTTCCCTGTTGTTTGGCGACAACCGCATAAACTGAAGCAGCCAATTCGAAAACGCAGATGGATAATCAATATCAGGCACAATATTAAAAATCATTCCCTTTGCAGCTTCCTCATATCGTTGTTCGCCAAACAGGATTCCCAGCGTCAGCAGGTTGCCTGCCATAACCGAATTTGATGCGGGAATTACATTGTCTTCTGTTTCAAAATGTCGTGCGATCAGCGGCTGGTCCAGTGACGACGTAAAGGCGAAGAATCCCGAATCATCATAGAAATTGCCGAAACAATAGTCGATTAGTGATCTTGCGCTTTGCAGCCACGATTCTTCAAAAGTGACCTGGTAAAGTGCGATCAGGAAATCGGCAACATGTGCATAATCTTCAAGATAGCCGTTTATAGTGCTTTTACCATTCTTGTAACTGTGAAACAGACTTCCTGATGTAGACACGCAATTTTTAAGAATGAAGTTCGCGTTATTGACCGCTGTTTGCAAGTATAAGGGGTCTCCTGTTGCCTTGTACGCATCGACAAATCCTCGTCCCATCATTGCGTTCCACGAGGTCAGGCACTTGTCGTCAAGCCTTGGCCGGGGCCGCTTTTGACGCTCATCGAACAGCGTTTTTTCCCAGTCCGCCTTTTTCAGTTCCAATGTTTCTGTATCGATACCGTGGTCGCGTGCGATTTCTGCCAATGGCCGGTTTTGGATCAAAACATAGTTGCCGTGTTCCCAGTGGCCGAACTCATCAATGTTGAACACGTCGCTAAACAAGTCGAAATCCTCCTTTAGCAACCCCTGAAGCTGTTCTTGGGTCCATACGTAAAAAGCACCTTCCTCAAGTTTGCCATTAGCATCCAGACTGTCAGCATCAAGCGCCGAATAGAAGCCACCTTCATCGTTGGACAGTTCATCGAGCACAAACTTCAGTGTCTTCTGTACAACCTGTTTATACAGAGGGTTAAGCGACAGTTTATACGCCTCTGAATACAACGATACCAGCTGCGCATTGTCGTACAGCATCTTCTCGAAATGCGGTACGTGCCATTTCATGTCGACAGAATATCGCGAAAAACCACCGCCAACAGTATCGAACAACCCTCCGTACGCCATTTTTGTCAGCGTCAGGTGCACGAAATCCATTAGTTTTTTATCTTTTTGTTCCGAGGCATACCGCATCATGAACTGGTAATTGTTCGGCATCATGAATTTCGGGGCCCGCGCCATTCCGCCAAAATCTTTATCAAAGTTGCGTTTCCATTTGGTGATCAGCGGTCTGATTACAGCTGGAGACGGTTGTTCGGCAGCATCCTTTTTCTGCACAAGACTAACAGACTGGATTCCATAGTGCAGCCGCTCGGCGTATTCAAGCAGCTTGTCGGCTTCGTTGCGGTACATTTCGGAAAGTTGGTTCAGGTAATCGATCCAGTTGTTTTTCGGAAAATAGGTGCCGCCCCATACCGGACGGCTATCGGGTAGGGCGACGATGTTTAAGGGCCAGCCGCCGTGCCCGCCCATGAGTTGTACGGCTTTCATATACACGGCATCAACGTCGGGTCGCTCTTCGCGGTCCACTTTGATGCTGATGAAATTCTTGTTCATCACATCGGCAGCTTCCTGATCTTCGAAGCTGTCATGTTCCATCACAT
>CAZLWZ010000073.1:0-7421 GCA_964563275.1 uncultured Flavobacterium sp. | reverse complement strand
CAATAAGCCATGTCAATATGGACATGCTTTTTTTATTCGCTGCGTATGTCGTAAATTTGGTTTCCGCCATTGCGGCCCCGAACATTCGAAATCCCAGAAAAAATGAGCTATTATACGATTGACAGTCTTGAGCATTATTTTAAAATGTATAAAAAATCGGTTCGCGAGCCTCGGAAATTCTGGGGAAAAATTGCCGAAGAGAATTTTACATGGTACCAGCCGTGGGACAGCGTGGTCGATTTTGATATGGCGGAAGGCGATATAAAATGGTTTTCGGGTGCAAAAGTCAATATTGTTAAGAATTGCATCGACCGGCATCTTGCGCGGCGTGGCGAAAAAACAGCTATTACTTTTGAACCGAACGACCCGGCAGAGGAAGCGCAGCATATCAGTTACAACGAATTATATGTGCGCGTTTCAAAAATGGCCAATGTGCTGCGGGAACAGGGCATCAAGAAAGGCGACCGCGTGTGCATTTACCTGCCGATGATCCCCGAACTTGCTATTGCTATTCTTGCCTGCGCACGGATTGGGGCGATACATTCGGTTGTTTTTGCCGGATTTTCAGCATCGGCTATCGCGAGCAGGATCAACGATTCGGATTGCCGGATGGTGATCACATCGGACGGCGGCTACCGAGGCAATAAAACTATTGAACTCAAAAGCATTGTCGATGAAGCTTTGAAAAACTGCGGGACGATAGAAACGGTGCTTGTGGTGAAACGCACCAACGCCGACATTCACATGCAGGACGGACGCGACGTTTGGCTTCAGCCGCTGCTGGATAAAGCGATGGATACCAATGTGGCCGAGATTATGGATGCCGAAGACCCGTTGTTCATTTTATATACTTCAGGCTCAACAGGCAAACCTAAAGGAATGGTTCACACTATTGCCGGTTATATGGTTTTTTGTGCTTATACTTTCAAGAATGTTTTTAATTATCAGGAACCGGATGTTTACTGGTGTACCGCCGATATAGGCTGGATAACCGGACATTCATATATTCTTTACGGGCCTTTGCTCAACGGCGCGACGACGGTGATCTTTGAAGGCGTACCTTCTTATCCCGATCATAGCCGGTTTTGGGAGGTTATAGAAAAGCATAAGGTTACTCAATTCTACACAGCACCGACAGCCATCCGGGCACTCGCGAAGGAAAGTACTGAGTACGTGCAGAAGTTTGCATTGGAATCTTTGAAGGTAATCGGAAGCGTGGGGGAACCGATTAATGAAGAAGCATGGCACTGGTATAATGACCACGTTGGCGGGAAGCGATGCCCATTGGTCGATACGTGGTGGCAAACCGAAACCGGCGGCATCATGATTTCACCGATCCCGTTTGTCACGCCCACCAAACCCACGTATGCGTCACTGCCGTTGCCGGGAATCCAGCCTGTTCTGATGGATGAACTGCGAAATGAGATCGAAGGAAATCAGGTTACCGGAAGCCTTTGCATTAAGTTTCCATGGCCGGGGATGGCGCGTACGATCTGGGGTGATCATCAGCGGTATAAGGAAACGTATTTTACGGCTTTCCCCGGAAAATATTTCTCGGGCGACGGCGCTTTGAGAGACGAAGTTGGCTACTACAGGATCACGGGTCGCGTTGATGACGTGATCATAGTTTCAGGCCACAATCTTGGCACTGCACCGATTGAAGATGCCATCAACGAACATCCTGCGGTGGCCGAATCGGCTATTGTCGGGTTTCCGCATGATGTAAAAGGGAACGCGCTGTATGGCTTCATCATTCTGAAAGAAACAGGGGAAAGCCGCGACCGTACCAATCTTACGAATGAGATCAACAAGCAGATATCCGACCAGATCGGTCCAATCGCAAAGCTTGAAAAGATCCAATTTGTGAAAGGTTTGCCTAAAACGCGGTCGGGAAAAATCATGCGTCGGATCTTGCGCAAGATTGCGGAAGGCGATTTTAGCAATTTCGGCGATATTACAACTTTGCTGGATCCGGAGGTCGTTGAGGAGATACGGCAGGGTAGGGTATAAATAGCGTAAAGTGTAAAAATTTGTTCTGAAGCTGCAAGATTACCACAAACCTATTTCCTAACTTAGCGAGTAATGGACAGTAAAAGCGTTATTATTATAGGAGGTGGGCTTGCAGGACTCACGGCCGCTATACATCTTTCTAAACTCGGTATTGAGGTCACTATCATAGAGAGAAATCATTTCCCCAAACATAAAGTTTGCGGTGAATATGTCTCCAATGAGGTTCTTCCGTACCTGCAGTGGCTAGATGCCGACCCTTTCGCTTTGCATCCGGTTTCAATTTCAAGATTACTTTTTTCAGATGTTGGTGGACGAACACTCGAAGCCGATCTGCCGCTGGGCGGTTTTGGTATCAGTCGGTATGCGCTCGACTTCTGGCTGTACCAGAAAGCAAAGCAAAACGGCTGTCGATTTATCCACAATACAGTTTCCGATGTACGTTTTTCCAATGATATGTTCCGGTTACTGCTTTCCGACGGAACATCGTTGACGTCCAAAGTTGTACTGGGCGCATTCGGCAAAAGATCGAACCTCGACATCAAATTAGAAAGAAAATTTACGGCAACGAAATCGCCATGGCTGGCTGTCAAAAGTCATTATAAAGGAGAGTGGCCTTCGGATGTTGTGGCTTTACACAATTTTAATGGCGGATATTGTGGGGTGTCGAAAGTAGAAGGCAGCCGAATCAACGTTTGCTACCTCGCCAGTTTCAATTCTTTTAAAAAACATAAAAATATACAGGAGTATCAGCAGAATGTACTTTCACAAAATCCGCATTTACGCAAAGTTTTCAATGGTAAGCCATTATTCGATTCGCCAATGGCAATCAGCCAGATAGCATTCGACCGCAAGTTCCCGGTTGAGAATCATATACTGATGATTGGTGATACCGCCGGATTGATTCATCCTTTATGCGGCAATGGAATGGCGATGGCTATCCACAGTGCCAAAATTGCATCTGTGTTGACCGAAAAATATCTGACAGGCGAATTTACCCGAAATGAACTGGAAGCATCGTATGCTGCTGCTTATAATCAACATTTTCAAAAAAGATTGACTACCGGAAGGTTATTGGCTGCGGCACTGCGAAATGATTTTGTAACCGGAACACTTATTAAAACGATGGTTGCCTTTCCCGGTTTACTTCCACAGATCATAAAAAGAACTCATGGCGAACCAATAAGAGCAGTCGCCTGATGGGAATCAGCACCAAACAAAGAAGCAAGGCTCCCGAAATCATGGATGATTTTTCGATGGAAGGCCCGGTCTTACGCGATGCGCTGGATAAAATCGCTGCAATTAACCGTTTTCTTGGCGGAAACAAGTTGACGCTGGATGGCGTGAGTGAACTATTAGACCATTGCATGGCAGATGATTTAGTAACGATTGTCGATTTTGGCTGTGGCAATGGCGACATGTTGAGGGCGATAGCCGACTCCTATAAAACTTATAGGCTGCGGCTGATTGGCATTGATGCAAACGCGTTTGCGATTGAACATGCGAAACAATTATCTGCGGATTATCAAATAGAATATCTATGCGATGATTTTTTAAAGCACTTCTACGACTTGCATTATGACATAGGTTTGTGTACCTTGACGTTGCATCATTTTAATGATGAAGAAATACTTTCTATTTTAAGCAAGATGTATGACCATGCAAAATGTGGTATCGTTATCAATGATTTGCACCGGACAAGATCGGCATATTATTTATTCGAAGTAGTCTGTAAGATTTTCGGGTTAAATAGAATGTCACGGCACGATGGGCTGACGTCAATTTTGCGCGGCTTTAAAAAAGATGAATTGGTGGCTTATTCAGATAAATTAAATTTTAAAAAATATAAAATTCGCTGGAAATGGGCTTTCCGGTACCAGTGGATTATCCAAAAGGTATGAGTGTAAAAATCACGACGGTAGCAAAACAACTTCCGAAATATTCCCGAACGACAGAGGAAATAATCCCATTTCTTGACGTATGGCTCGATGGGCAGGAAGATCGGTTCATCCGGAAAGTCAAAAAAATATTCGAAGGAGCTGCCGTAGATAAGCGATATTCGATTATGGAGCCCGCACAGGTTTTCACCGCAACATCGTTTGAGGAAAAAAATGACATTTATATCAGCGAAGTCATTGAGCTGGGCGAGCAGGTGCTACGAAAAGCATTGGATAAAGCGGCGTGGAACAGCGAAGATATTGATTTTATAATCACTGTAAGCTGCACCGGCATTATGATTCCGTCGCTCGATGCGTATCTGATCAATAAACTCGCAATGCGCCAGGACATCGTGCGACTTCCGGTAACTGAAATGGGCTGCGCTGCAGGAATTTCGGGAATTATATACGCGCGTAACTTTCTTGCGGCAAATCCCGGCAAGCGGGCTGCTGTAATTGCTGTGGAAAGTCCGACCGCAACATTTCAGCTGAATGATTTTTCAATGGCGAATATAGTAAGCGCGGCTATTTTTGGTGATGGCGCGGCGTGTGTGCTGCTATCATCGGACGAAGCTGACGAAGGAGCGGAAATCGTTGCCGATGGTATGTATCATTTCTACGACAACGAACACATGATGGGTTTTAAACTGACGAATTCGGGTTTGCAGATGGTACTAGATATCGAAGTTCCCGATACCATCGCGTCACATTTCCCCGCCATAATCCATCCTTTTTTGCGGGATAACGGCCTGACGATAGAAAATCTTGACCATCTGATCTTTCATCCCGGTGGAAAGAAAATCGTCCAAACAGTCGAAGAACTATTTTTAAGCCACGGTAAAAATATCGATGCTACCAAACATGTGCTGCGGCAATACGGCAATATGTCCAGCGCAACAGTGTTGTATGTTCTCGAGGAGGTAATGAATAAAAATCCGGGAAAAGGAGAGACGGGCCTGATGCTGAGCTTTGGCCCGGGGTTTTCGGCACAGCGGATTTTGCTAAAATTCTAGTTATGACCGCCGACGATATCATTAAAAAGTTACCATATTCCGAGCCTTTTTTGTTTGTCGATAAAATCATAAGCGTTGACGAAGACAGTGTGGTCGGAGAATATTTCTTTAATAGGAAGCACACTTTTTATGACGGACATTTCCTAAACCGACCTGTTACGCCCGGAGTTATTTTAACAGAAACCATGGCGCAAATCGGGGTAGTGTGTCTCGGAATATTTTTGTTGAAGAATCAGATAACACCGGAAACGGTAATCAGCTTAACATCAACGGATATCGAATTTTATAAACCGGTTTTTCCCGACGAGAAGGTCACGGTAAAATCTCATAAAAAATATTTCCGATTCGGTAAATTAAAGTGCAGTGTGAGCATGTATAACAGTCGGGGCGAGGAAGTATGCGGCGGGACAATAGCGGGAATGATAAAATAAAATATATGAACAATAGGGTTGTCGTTACAGGTCTGGGAGTGGTTTCACCAAATGGAGTAGGGGTTGATGATTTTCTGCAGGCGATAATGTCGGGAAAATCAGGAATTCGTTTCGATCAGCAGTTGGCCGATTTAAAATTCTCATGTCAAATATCAGGAAAACCCGAAATTAACGAAGAAAAAATCGCCCAGAATTTCAGCGAACTGGAACTGCGGAATTTCAATTCAAGCGGGATACTGTATGGTGTCATAGCCGGAATGGACGCGTGGCGCGACGCAGGCTTGAGCAGCAATTCTGATGTTGTCGATTATGACAGCGGGACCATATTTGGAACAGGTACATCGGGAATCGAAAAGTTTCGTGAAAGCATTTATAAAATTGACAATCTGGAAACACGCAGACTTGGAAGCACCGCAGTGGCGCAAACCATGAACAGTGGCGTAAGCGCATATCTCGGTGGCAAACTCGGATTGGGAAATCAGGTAACTACGAATTCGTCGGCTTGTACCACCGGAACCGAAAGCATTTTAATGGCATACGAACGAATAAAATCGGGTCAGGCAAAACGCATTCTGGCCGGAAGCACAAGCGATTCAGGACCATACATCTGGGGTGGTTTTGACGCGATGCGAGTATGCACTTTTAAACACAATGACGTTCCCGAGCGAGGTTCGAGACCAATGTCGGCCACAGCATCCGGATTCGTTCCCGGCAGCGGAGCGGGTGCACTGCTTTTGGAGGATCTCGACAGTGCGCTGGAACGTGGCGCCAGAATTTATTGCGAGGTTCTTGGCGGAAACGTTAATTCGGGTGGACAGCGCGGTGGTGGCACGATGACTGCGCCAAATCCGGAGGCGGTTCAAAAATGTATCCGCGATGCGATTGCACATGCCGGAGTGTCGGCTGACGACATCGATGCTATCAACGGACATTTAACCGCGACTACCAAAGATAGCCTTGAGATCCGAAACTGGACCGAAGCCTTACACCGTCACGGAAGCGAATTTCCTTATATCAATTCCTTAAAAAGCATGGTAGGGCATTGTCTGTCGGCCGCGGGAAGTGTCGAAAGTGTTGCTGTGGTTTTACAGATTTATCGTGGTTTCATATTTCCGAACATCAACTGTGACGATATTCATCCGGAGATACTCGAGATGATCGATATTGAAAAGATCCCGACTTCAAGCATAAAAAAAGACATACGGATCGTCGCAAAAGCGAGCTTTGGTTTTGGAGATGTCAACGGATGTGTTATTTTTAAAAAATATTAATCTGAGAATATGAATAGAGAAGACGCGACTGCGAAATTAAAACACATCATTGAACCATACGTGAAAAATGCTGATGCGTATAACACCTTGAACGAAAACACCGATTTTATCAATGACCTTCAGATAAATTCGGCAAATCTTGTAGATATAATTCTGGATATCGAAGAAGCGTTTGATATTGTCATCGACAATGAATCGATGGAAAAGATGCTCAATGTCAAAGAAGCTTTGCAAATTATCGAAAGTAAAATCGCTGAACGATGATCGGCAATGACGTTGTTGATTTAAACACCGCTAAAGTAGAATCTGACTGGCGTCGCGATGGCTATCTCGAGAAAATATTCACAAGCAATGAGCAGGAATTTATCCACGCCTCTACAGACAAGGATACCGCTGTGTGGACGTTGTGGAGTCGAAAGGAAGCTGTGTATAAAATCATAAACCGCGAATCCGCGCACCGATTTTACAATCCGCTCTCAATCTCGTGTGGAGTCGGAAGCGAAGAAGGAAAAGTCTGTTATGGTCGTGAATTGTTTTTTACAGATACCATTTGCAACGAGGATTTTATACATTCGGTCGCACTTCGCCAAGCCGATTTTTCAAAAATAACTCAATTGGAACAGCATCAGATTATTAAAAAAAATCAGCTGCCATTTTATTTTAATAGCAAACACAATAGTTTATTGCCTGCATCGGTCAGCCATCATGGTCGGTTTTATTTTGCGGTGGGTGTTAGGTTTTAATTACGAGTTTTGCTTTTAA
>CAZLWZ010000072.1:0-7475 GCA_964563275.1 uncultured Flavobacterium sp. | reverse complement strand
CATCATTGCTTTTTAGACGCGCCATCATCTGCTCCCACGCTTTGAAAGCTTTTGGGGTAAACAAGGTGGTATCTTTAACGCCAATGATTACGAGATTCCCTTCTTCTCCAAACTTGTTGAGGAATGCGTTGTATTCAACATTGACTATATTGTCCTGAGGTAATAAATTGGCTTCAGTATAAGTAAATTGTATGTTTTTCCATTGCATAGCCAGCGCGACCGTAATGGCCGCTATAAGCGATAACATCAATATCTTATTTCGCAGCACGACGCGGGCCACAAGTTCCCAAAAGCCCAAACTGAACCACTTCACCATCTTTACTTTTTAAGGCTGCAAAGGTACAGAAAACAATAAGGAATTCCAGACCGGTGCTCGGCAGAAGTACTTTTATTTGGTAAAAATTTAAGAATAGGCGTACGCTGAATTTGTTATATATTTGGCTACAGAAAAAATAAAGATGAACTGGATAATTCTGATTATAGCCGGCTTGTTTGAAGTGGCATTCGCATTCTGTCTCGGAAAAGCAAAGGAGGCTACCGGAGCTACGGCTACAATGTGGCTGGTGGGATTCCTGATTTGTCTTTCATTGAGCATGATTTTGTTATATCGGGCAATCCAAACAATTCCGATTGGCACCGCTTACGGCGTGTGGACGGGCATTGGAGCGGTTGGAACTGTTCTCGTTGGCATAATGGTATTTAAAGAACCTGCCACTTTTTGGAGGATCTTTTTCCTCACAACCCTAATCGCTTCGATCGTCGGTTTAAAAGTAGTCGCCGCCGATTAGAACCCGATGTTGATAACAAAACTCAATTTAACGGCAATATTGTCCTCGAATTCGGGAAGGTGATACGATCCGTATCGATAAAACGCCGACAATCCCAAGCCTTTGAAGATTCCGTTAAATTCGATTCCCGATTCAAAATAGCCGTTCTCCAACGTCTTAAATTCGATCCCCATATGCCTTTCACCGTTATCCATGTCGCCCCACACCATCCGCGTGGCCAGGACGGGCGTTGGTTTAATTTTATCTGATAATAACAACCGGCCAAACGCATACTTGTATTGCATGAACAGGAACCGATCTGAAAAAAACTCGTTGAAATACATCGTCTCAAAACTGTCTTTCCCCGCGAAAGTGATCCGCTGCAGCAATCTGTCTTTGTCGAGATTATTTGGAGAGGTGTTATAAGCATGCGTTATCGGCAGCTCACCGTACGCACGGCCGGCCTCAAAGACAGCGGATATATTGTGGCGATTCAGAAATTTCTTTTCGAAAACCGACCGGACTTCAATTTTTCCGAAAAGAAGATCATTGTCCAGTACATCGGGAATCGACTGCATGATCTGAAAGGTGAATTTCGGGAAGCGCTTCTCTGTCTCAATGATTCCGGAGGGCGTTTTCATATATTCACTAAACGGATTCCATTGTATAGAAACCATCGCGGCCGTCAGTGAAAAATTTTTGTAGAGTTGGCCTTTATTTCGAAATGAATACCCGAACTGCGGCCGGATACGGTTGTGCGAAATCTGCCAGATACTTTCAGTGCCCGGGATTATTTTTGTATCGGCGTATGCCCGCCAAGCGACGTAATTATAGAATGTGCTGACGTTGATTGGCCTCGGATCGTAAATTTTGAAAGTACGTTTGTCCACTGCAAAATTGGTACTGGCGATTTCGTGTAGGTCATCGGTATATGATAAACCAAGCCAGGTATCGGAATCTTTGTGGGCCCGTATTGAGCTACCGAATTGGTATTTAAATTCACCGTCTTTTGTGCCGTAGGCTGTGTACCCGTACAAACGAAATTTTTCTGATAGCAGGTCGTTTGTTTTCCCACCCGCACCTAGACGAAATCCTTCATAGTTGTTGAAGCTGATCAAATAACGCAAATCGAAATCAAAAAAACCGACGGGTAAATAGCCATTGATAACTTTGCGGCCCAATAAAAGTTTACGTTCGACGCCTTCCTTACGAGCGAGACTATCCAAGGCGGCATATGTAAGCAAACTGCGGTTGTCGAGGCTTTTCGGTCGATGTGCGTTCCAAAAATCGTCATCCTTGTGAAGAGCATCGTCGGGAATCGCGATGGCGAACCTGCTGTTGTGTGCCACATCGGGTGCATCCGGTTCATGATCAAAGAAGGTGGTTTCAGATAATAGATAGGCAAAATCGGACGCATAGCGCGGACTTCCGGCATCTATCGGCGTGGCCGCAATGGATAACGCTTCGCCAAGAATCCGGATTTCTTCCTCGTTGTCACCCTTGACTACTTTTACCGACAGGTTTTGGGGCAGAAATTTGTTTGCAGAAGCCGAATATCGTGAGACATGTTCAACAGTAACATCGATCATTCCGCTGATAGTGATTACTGTTTTAGCTACAGAAAAATTCGCGGCGTCAATTAAATAGATGCCGTTTAGAGCCGATTGTGGGAGGTTCTTTGTCGGCGAAAAGCGAATCGCATATGTTTTGCGGCCGTCGATGCTGATCGTGTCGGTCAACCGGAAATCGTAATATTCAAAAGCGTAATCAGAAAGAGGATTGGAGTATTTCGTGCCGAAAATTGTCAGCGGCTCGTCGTAAATAGAAAACGAAATCAGCTTAAAAGCAAATATTTCATACAGCGGTTTTTCTAAGCCTGCCATTTTGGTACCGATGATCGTTTCACGTAGTTTACCAGCAGAATATTCAAGTTGTGATACCTTCTCCGACTGAAACAAATGTTGTTTCTCAATGATTTTTTTAAACTTGTAGTCCGATGAATCAATCTTGAATTTTAGTCCGTGGCGGATGCGCTTTCGAGAAATTGTATCGATTCGCCCATCTATAGAGTCGGGATTGGCCGTAATAATTATCCGGTTGTACGATTTGAGTTTCATCGGATTCCGTGCGAGTTCTTTTTTCAGACGCAGCAAATTTCCAATGACCGCCTGTGCTTTTGTGGATGACGTCGGATCATCGGGTGATTTGGTCATCGGGATTCTTACGTAATTTGTCGGATTTAGCTGCAGCGTCCGGCTCTGATAGCCTGCGTACGTGACTGTCACCAGCTCAGTACTGTCGGTTGGTATTGAAAATCTGCCGTTGATATCGGCCAGATAGACCGGTTTGTTGGGTGTTCTGATGGTGGCGAAAGGAATGGCTGCGTTGGTCTGTGAATCTGCTACGACACCTATAATGCGATGCTGCGCCTGCGAAGTGAGTGATAAAAAGAGCAACAGCAATAGGTAAGGCTTCATTTAAAGACGTTTGATGCGGCTACAATTTACGAACAGTAGGATAAACAAAAATCCGCTTTATGCGGATTTTTATACATTAGTATGACTGAAAAACTTATACCTTCATGATTTCAGCTTCCTTAACAGCCAGGATTTCATCAATTTTTTTAATATAGCTGTTCGTGAGATTCTGGACTTCGTCTTCGGCGCTTTTGCACATGTCTTCGGACGTTCCCTCTTTTTCGAGCTTTTTTATTTCGTTATTTGCATCTTTCCGTGCGTTTCGAACACCAATCTTGGCATCCTCGGCTTCCGCCTTTGCCTGCTTGACCAGATCACGACGACGTTCTTCCGTTAAAGGTGGCACATTTATTATAATGTTGTCGCCATTATTCATCGGGTTAAAACCCAGATTTGCCACCATGATGGCTTTCTCGATCGGGTGAAGCATATTTTTCTCCCAAGGCTGAATAGTTATTGTACGGGCATCCGGCACGTTGATATTGGCTACTTGTGATATTGGCGTTGCCGATCCATAATAATCTACAAAAACGCCACCAATCATTGCCGGACTTGCTTTACCTGCACGTATGTTGACAAATTCTTTCTCAAGATGCGCGATAGAACCCGTCATAGATTCCTGCGTCGACTCCAGTATAAAATCAATCTCTTCTGTCATGGTTTTAATGTTTGTTTGAATTTTGCTTTTGAGAAGCTATTCCTGATTAAATTCTTTACGGCAGTTAAACGCTTACAACGGTTCCAATATTTTCGCCGTCGCAAATTTTTAAAAGATTACCCGATTTATTCATGTCGAATACGATTATTGGCAATTTATTCTCCTGGCTTAAGGTGAAGGCGGTGGTGTCCATAACCGAAAGGTTTTTCTTCAGCACTTCTTCGAATGTCAGGGTATCATACTTGACGGCAGTCGGATCTTTCTCCGGATCAGCCGAATAAATCCCGTCGACACGCGTTCCTTTTAAGATCACATCGGCATGGATTTCGACTCCGCGTAACACTGCGGCCGTATCGGTTGTGAAATACGGATTACCGGTTCCGGCGCCAAAAATCACAATCCTGCCTTTTTCAAGATGCCTTACGGCACGTCTTTTAATATACGGCTCGGCAATTGCTTCAATTTTGAGCGCTGTCTGCAATCGCGTAAGCATTCCTTTGGATTCAAGTGCACCCTGAAGCGCCATGCCGTTAATCACTGTGGCCAACATCCCCATATAGTCTCCCTGCACGCGATCCATACCATTGCTGGCGCCTGAAACACCTCGAAATATATTTCCTCCGCCAATCACTATAGCTATCTGCACACCCTGCTTGTGAATTTGCAGGATTTGGTCGGCATACTCGGCCAGACGCTTCGGGTCGATGCCGTATTGCCTGTCGCCCATTAATGCTTCACCGCTAAGTTTGAGAAGGATTCTTTTATATTTCATGTTGTGTTTGTTTTACCGTGGTCTGCCCGAACGTGGTGCAAATATAGGTATATTCTGTTTTTGTAAATATAGTTACCACAAAATATTGCGCCCCACAGTTTGCCTATTTTAGCATTATTATAAGAGATGCGGCAATGCGCAAATCGGTACAAAATGCTAATTTTGCAGCTAAATCGATACGAATGAAAATGGCAATTGCCGAAGCTTTGCTTCAGAGTCATACATATACAGAGTACAGGGCCATGGTGAGCGGGTTGCTCACAGAAGGCAAATCAACCGGCACAGAACAGTCAGACGAGTTGTTGCATTACAGCATGCTCAACGAGGCGCGGATGAACAGGCTCGATAAAAAAATGGTCGTGACCGAAGATGTGATCCGAAGCTTATTGTCACTGAAGAAGGAGTATATCTGGCTGGTTATATCAGAAGGATGGTGCGGCGATGCTGCGCAAATACTCCCGATCCTGAACAAGATGGCCGTCATCGCACCCGGAATCGATTTAAAAATTGTATTTCGGGATCAAAATCCGATGCTGATGGATGGTTTTTTGACAAACGGGGCGCGATCTATCCCAAAGCTTATACTGATTGATGCAAATACGATGAACGTTCTGGGAAGTTGGGGCCCACGCCCAAAAGGCGCATCGGAATTAATTAAGAGCTACAAATTGCAATATGGCGCGATCGATGAAACGGCGATAACAGAGTTGCAGTTATGGTATTTAAACGACCGCGGACTATCGACACAACGGGAGATCTCACAGATTATGCTCGACTCCGAAACGTTCTACTTAAAAGGAAATAAGTGATATTCCCACGCTCACGTTAGCCATCCGGGCCATTCCGTACAGCGGGAAACCATATTCTGAAATTTCAATAAACACCGCACGACCATCACCGTCCTGAATCCCCAATGACAGTCGTTTATAACTGCCCGATAGGTCACCACGTCCTATCGCAAAGGCATGTCCGTATCCGGCCTGCGCGACGACCCGTGTTTCTTCGCCCACGCGCGGAGCCACCCGTAAATTCGCATAGGCAGGTGCTGTGACAAGTTTGTGGTACGCGCGCCACTCCACACCCGAATGTACTCCAAAGCCGATCCATTCCAGCGGCTGGTAACCGTACCCAATTTTGGCGCCGAGTCCGTCTGGTAGTAGCCAACTGTCACTTGACGAAGGGTTTTCGGAATTTTGCTCCGGATTGCCCCTGAACGGCATTGTTAAATCGAACTGAATGTAGTCTTGTGCATGAGAAGAAAATAACCCAAGAAAAAAAGCTAGAAGAATGAATCTCATGTAACCAATGTTTGTTCAAAATTTTCAACTTCGATAGCACTTTTAACATCATAGTCCCCAATTCTGGTTCGCCGCAATGCCGACAGATGTGCGCCGGAATTCAGTGCTTTACCAAAATCGTACGCAAGTGAACGAATATAAGTGCCCTTGCTGCAGACTACCCGAAAATCAACTTCCGGCAGGTCGATGCGTGTGAGTTCAAACTCGTAAATAGTTGTCTTTCGAAATTCAATCTCGACAGACGTGCCGGCACGCGCATGTTCGTAAAGTCTTTTTCCGTCTTTCTTTATCGCAGAATAAATAGGCGGTTGCTGACTTATCTCGCCAATGAATTGCAGCGTTGTCTCCTGAAGAATATCGTCGTTCAGGTGTGACGTCGAATAGACTTGATCGATTTCGGTCTCCAGGTCATGCGAAGGCGTGGTTGCTCCAATGGTAAAAGTTCCCGTGTATTCTTTTTCCTGGCCTTGTATTTCCGAAATGCGTTTTGTGAATTTCCCTGTACATACGATCAGCAGTCCTGTTGCAAGCGGATCAAGTGTTCCGGCGTGGCCAATTTTAATTTTTTTAAGTCCGAGGTTGCTTTTAAGCAGCCACTTTAATTTATTAACAGCCTGAAAAGAGGTCCACTGTAGCGGTTTATCGATTAATAGTACCTGTCCGTTCTGGAAATCTTCTGCAGTCATTTAAATAACGGTCAGTGGATGAATAAAATAATGGATTATCAGAATAGCGATTCCGGCAACGATCCGGTAATACCCGAAAATGCGGAAGCCGTGCTTGCTAAGGTATCCAATAAATGATTTTATTGCCAGCAGTGCCACTATAAACCCGACGACGTTACCAATAATCAGCAGATTTATCTGATCCGCACTCAATTCGAAACCCGCCTGGTAATAGTCGTATGATTTTTTGATAGTAGCTCCCAACATCGTAGGTACGGCGAGAAAAAACGAAAACTCTGCTGCAGTTGTTCGCGAGAGCTTTTGAGCCATTCCGCCGACGATACTGGCGCCACTCCTTGAAACACCGGGAATCATTGCCAGGCACTGGAAGAAGCCAATTTTTAAAGCTGTCGCATACGAAATTTCTTGTTCCGTCTGAATTTCTTCCGATGGTGCAAACCAATCATCGACTTTTAATAGTATCAGTCCGCCTATTACTAATGAGATCGCGACAGTCAATGGGTTTTCAAGCAAATCATCAATGTAATCGCTCAGCAGCAGACCCAGGACAACGGCAGGCAAAAAGGCGACAAATAATTTCAGATAAAAATTAACCGATTGAAAAAATCGCTTAAAATACAATACTACAACTGACAGAATCGTACCCAGTTGAATGACGATAGTGAACAGTTTGGTAAAATCATCCTGTGCGATTCCGAAAAAAGAGCTGGCAATAATCATGTGCCCGGTAGACGAAACCGGTAAAAACTCGGTCAGTCCTTCAATGATGGCGAGAACAATCGCCTGAAGTATATCCATCAAAAAATTTTTGGGGGTT
>CAZLWZ010000071.1:0-7483 GCA_964563275.1 uncultured Flavobacterium sp. | reverse complement strand
ATTTCCACACGCCTAAATCGACACTTTTAATGATGATTTCGGCTTTTACCGGCCATGATTTGATGAAAAAAGCATACGAGGAAGCAATTAAAGAAGGATATAAGTTTTATTCTTATGGCGACGCGATGTTGATTCTCTAAACCTGAAGAATTTTATATTTTAAGTCCTGTCGATGATGTAGCGATACATTGTTGACAGGATTTTTTTAATCGACCTGATACACTAGCTTGACGGTAATGTTTGCGGTTTTTTTCTTGGATGTAGTATTAAAGGAACCACCCCAGGAATAATCTTCAGACGAATTTTGCGCGATGATCTGAAATACACCCAAATCAGATTTCTTGAGTTTTCCAAGACCAGAATCCGCGTTTTCGGCAATGCTTGTTGCCCGTGTATATGCGTCTTTTGTAGCTTCGGCAATCATTTCGATTTTTAGGGTCGCTAATTGGGTGTAATAATATTCGGGCGGATAAGAGTAAAACTCCACACCCGAGTTAATAAGTTCGGTTACTTCACGTGATATTTTTTCCAGCTTGTCGACATCTTTCGATTCGATTTGCACATTCTGCGTCAGCGTGAAACCGCTGAATGTCTGCTGCCGTGTATTCCCGTGTTCATCATACTGATATTGATAATCTTTGCTGATCTGTACCGCCGAAAAAACCACGTCCTGTTCGTTTATGCCTTTTGACGACAAATAATTTTTGATGATTGCTTGGTCATTATCCAATGCCGCGTAAGCATCTTTTAGGATATAATTCTTTTTGGAGAAGGAGCCGCGCCAGACGATCAAATCGGAAGTAAAATCCTTACTACCCAATCCTGTAACGCTGATCGTGTCGTTGTTGCTGTTTCTGTTGCGGAAAGCATCGGATAGTAAGTAAGCCGAAATGACGACTGCCAATGCAATAATAATAACGGATGCGAGATTTCTCATAACTGGATGTGCATAGGTCGATAAATATAGGTAATTGTGCTGATATGCAGCGAAGGCTAACTGCTGATTTTTTGCTATTTTTACGGTTCTTAAAAATTAGCGGATGACTTTTAAAAATACTCGTGAGTTCGCACTCGGACTCGACGCGCAGGATTCACTGGCGAAATATCAGGATGAGTTTATTTTTCCTCAGATAAAAGGTAAGAAAGCGATCTATTTTACCGGCAATTCACTTGGACTGCAGCCAAAGCGTACCAAAGATTATGTTGACGAGGTAATGTCGGATTGGGCCAAACTAGCGGTCGAAGGGCATTTTGTAGCCGACAAGCCGTGGTGGGATTATCACGAGCGATTTGCCGAACCATTAAGCGCTGTGGTTGGCGCGCTTCCTTCGGAGGTTACTGTCATGAACACCCTTACGGTGAACCTGCACTTAATGATGGTTTCGTTTTACCGTCCGACGCCGAAAAAGTTCAAGATTTTATGTGAAGCGAAAGCGTTTCCAAGCGACCAGTATATGTTGCAAAGCCAAGTGAGCTTCCATGGTTATAAGCCCGAGGATGCTATTGTGGAGATCCAACGTCGTGAAGGAGAGCATAACATCAGGCTTGAGGACGTGCTGGCCAAAATAGATGAAGTAGGTGATGAACTTGCGCTGATTCTTATCGGGGGTGTAAACTACTACACAGGTCAGGTTTTCGACATAAAGACGATCACTGAAGCAGGTCATCGCGCTGGAGCATACGTGGGTTGGGATTTGGCACACGCTGCAGGAAACATCAAGCTTCAACTCCATGATTGGAATGTTGATTTTGCCGCGTGGTGTAGTTATAAATATATGAATTCCGGGCCGGGCAATGTGTCGGGTTGTTTTATTCATCAGATGCATCACGACGATACCGAGTTGCACCGCTTTGCGGGCTGGTGGGGTCATAATAAAGAACGCCGCTTTATGATGGAACCTCTTTTTGATCCCTGCAAGGGTGCCGACGGCTGGCAGGTCAGTAATTTGCCGATTCTGTCGATGGCGCCATACCTGGCCTCGGTAATGATGTTTGACGAAGTTGGTATGGACGCGCTTGTTACAAAACGAGATCAGATCACAGCTTATCTTGATTTTGTGCTACGCGAAACAGGCTCTGAAGTCAGTAGTACATTTGAAGTAATCACACCTGTGGCGGCAGAAGAGCGGGCGTGCCAATTGTCAGTGTTCCTGCATGGCGAAGGCCGCCCGTTATTTGATTACCTGATGGAAAATGGGGTCGTAACTGATTGGCGCGAGCCGAATGTAATACGACTGGCGCCGGTCCCGCTGTACACGTCGTACGTAGATATATATGAATTTGGACAGATTTTAAAAGCCGGGATCAACAACAAATTATAAACAAATGACAAAACAACAAATAATCGATTCGTTCGATCCTTCGCAGCCGGGTCTGGCTGATTCTAACATTTTCGGACTTCCGTTCACAGCCGAACAAAGTGAAATCGTTGTGATTCCCGTGCCGTGGGAAGTTACCGTCAGTTATGGCGCCGGCGCCTCGCAAGGGCCTGACGCGGTATTAAACGCGTCGTTCCAGGTCGATTTACATCATCAGGAATACCCCGAGCTGTGGAAGCAGGGGATTTTTCTTGATTCAGATGAGACAATCGACGCATGGAAGGAGAAAGGACAGCGGCTGAAGCAGCAGGCCCAACCGATAATAAAGGCGCTCGAATCAGGCGAGGAAATTCACGACGAACATCCACTCTGGAAGGACCGCGAAAACATCAACAGCGCTTGCCGCGAACTGCATGATGCTGTAAGGGAACGGACGCTGTACTGGATTTCGAAAGGAAAGAAAGTGGCACTCCTTGGCGGTGACCATAGTACGCCGCTTGGATACTACGAAGCGCTGGCCGAGCAACATGAAGATTTTGGGATTTTGCACCTCGATGCTCACATGGATTTGAGGGTCGCTTACGAAGGGTTTACCTATTCACATGCTTCGATCATGTACAACGCGCTTAAGTTGGAGCAAGTTTCGAAAGTTGTGTCAGTAGGGATACGCGATTTTTGCAAAGAAGAAGTCGATGTGGTACGGCAGTCGGGTGACCGCGTCACTATAATGACTGATGCCGATCTAAAGGCCAAAACTTTTGAAGGTGCGACATGGAAAGATCAATGTGAAAATATACTTAAATCACTTCCTCAAAAAGTGGTTGTCAGTTTTGATATCGACGGACTCTATCCATGGTATTGCCCTAACACGGGTACACCGGTTCCAGGCGGATTTTCGTTTGAAGAAGCAGCATATCTGCTTTCAAAACTTGCTGACAGCGGAAAAGAAATCATAGGTTTTGATCTCGTCGAAGTTGCGCCCGGTGATGATGACTGGGATGGAAATGTTGGCGCACGCATGTTATATCACATGTGCGGTGCTTTTGCAAAGAATTCCGGTTTGAGCACAGGCGAGAAACTTAATTTTAGCCGATAAAAAATCCCCGCGAGGGGATTTTTACATTTTTAAGGTCGGCTACCGGTTGCCAAGCGGTACAATATTCCAATTACTGCTAATACAAGTAAGATGTGAATCAGATTTCCGACAGCTTCTCCAAAGGCAAAATATCCAATTGCCCATCCGATCAGTAAAATGATAACGATCAACCAAATTAAATCTCTCATAATGGTGTTGTTTTTAAGAAGTTATATGTTGAAATTACAATTTTAAGATTAAAGCATTGATTTACTTATGTTAATTTTAACATTTTGAAGTCGTTACGTTCGGGTTTAAATATCCCGAATTACAAAAGGGTGGTTGGCGTACTTCAGTGGAGAAAGTACGCGCTGAAGTACGTATGATTCCGCGTCTCGGCAGTTGCCTTTGGTGGATTTGCGTGAGGGATGGAAGCCAAGTGCCGCGCACTGCGTACAGCCCGACCCGAGTAGGGAAGGTAGACGGTAAGAGTGGCATACCCGAGGGTCACGCCCAAATACATTTGCTTAGACCGGAAATCGGTGCAATGTCGGCACCAACTATATATTACGTAATTTTGCAAAAAAAACATTCTGATGCAGAAACCGCTTCGTATTGCCATCGTAGGATCGGGACTGGTGGGCTCACTTCTGGGGATTTATCTCCGCAAAGCCGGCCACACGGTTGAGATTTACGATAGAAGTCCTGATTTGAGGCATATTAAATTTTCAGGACGTTCGATAAACCTTGCCATGTCGCCCCGGGGTTGGAAGGCATTGGACGCAGTTGGGATTGGTGATGCCGTACGTGCCATTTCTATCCCAATGAACAAGCGGGCAATTCATCTAAAGGATACGATAAAGGAGCAGCCTTACGGTCAGGTAGGCGAAACTATCGATTCGATTTCCAGAGGTACGCTGAACCGTAAAATGGTGGATCTTGCTGAACAAGCCGGTGTGATATTTCATTTTGAGCATAAAGTGTGGGATGTTACCCTTGCCGATGCGACGCTTCACATAGGTGAAACCGAGCGCGGCGAATGGACGGAGGCGAAGCACGATATCGTTTTTGGTGCTGATGGTGCTTTTTCCCGAATCAGGCACCGAATGCAGCGTCAGAGTATGTTTAATTACTCTCAGGATTTCCTCGATACCGGGTATAAAGAGTTGAACATCCCGGCGAACCCTGACGGGACGCACAAACTTGATCCGACATCTTTTCATATTTGGCCCCGCGGCGAATATATGCTGATAGCGCTTCCGAACCTCGACGGCAGCTTCACCTGTACATTGTTTATGCCTTTTGAAGGTGAAAATTCTTTTTCTTCTTTAACCAGCCGGTCGTCTGTGGAGGAATTTTTTAAAGAAAATCTGCCCGACACTGTTGATGTGATCCCCAATCTGGTGCACGATTTTTTTACCAATCCTACCAGTACGTTGGTTACAATGAAGTGCTATCCGTGGACTTACGCCGATAAAGTTGCGTTGATTGGCGATGCGTGCCACGCAATTGTTCCGTTTTACGGCCAGGGAATGAACGCGGGTTTTGAAGACATTTCGGTGCTGAACGACCTGATGCAGCTTCACGGCGACGACTGGGCGACCATTTTTGCCGAATACCAGGTTCAGAGGAAGCCTAATGCTGATGCAATCGCGGAATTATCATACAGGAATTTTATGGAGATGAGTTCGAAGACCGCTGACGCACGATTCCTGCTTCAGAAAAAAATCGAGAAGCGGTTTTCCGAGAAGTACCCCGATAAGTGGGAGCCTCTGTACAGCCGCGTGACTTTTAGCCATCGGCCCTATTCCGAAGCTCTGGCTATCGGTGACAGGCAAAAGGCTATTATGGATGAGGTGATGCAGCTTCCGGATATTGAAAACGTATGGGATTCGGAAATCGTCGAAAAAAAGATCCTCGACGCATTGCGGGAGCATTAATGTTTTATAAGCTCTGCTTTTCGACGGGTATATTATTTACCTTCTTGTTCGCCGCGCGCAGAAGGACCCGTAACGTGCTGTCGTTGTTGAAGTAGCTATAGGTCCAGGTGATGAATATTGATAATTTGTTTTTTACGCTGAGAATGAGCATTAAATGGACAAACATCCATAAAAACCACGCAAAACGTCCCTGAAAACTAAATTTTGGCAAATCAACCACTGCTTTCCTCTTGCCTACGGTGGCCATAGAGCCTTTGTCGTGGTATTCAAATTCGATCTGCGGTTTGGTATCTAACAGCAACTTCATGTTTTTTGCAAGCACTTTAGCCTGTTGAATAGCGACACTTGCAACTTGTGGATGTCCTTTCGGATATTTGGGCGTTTCCATATATGCAATGTCACCAATTGCGTAAACATCGCGCAAACCCAGGACTTCGTTATGCCGGCTTACAATGAGCCTGTTTCCTCTGGTGATGCATTCGGCAGGAATGCCTTCGAGTTTGTTGCCTGCAACTCCGGCAGCCCAAATTACGTTTCGTGCTTCTATTGTTTCGTCATTCTGTAATGTTACAGTTTTTCCGTCATAATTGCTGACGATTGTATTTGTCATTACTATCACACCTAAATCCTCAAGGTATTTGCGTGACATCTTCCGCGATTCCTCGCTCATTGGACTCAAAACGAATGGGGAACCCTCGAGAAGATAAACGGTAAGTTTGGAAAAATCTTTATCAGGGTAATCCCGCGGCAGAATGTTCTTTTTCATTTCGGCCAATGCACCGGCCAGCTCTACTCCGGTAGGGCCGCCACCGACGACCACGAAATTCATCATTGCCTGAAGGTGCTCGGGTTTTACAATTAGGGAATCCTCAAATGTCTGCAGAATTCGGTTGCGAAGCTGAATGGCTTCAGGAACTGATTTCATTGGAAATGTACAACTTTCAATATGCGGGTTGCCGAAGTAATTCGTGGTACATCCGAAAGAAATTACCAAATAGTCGTAATTGAAATCAGCTATTGATGTTTTGACAATTTTTCTCGAGGTGTCCACGCTCTGAACTTCGGCAATGCGGATGCGCACGTTCTTTGAGTGCTGGAAGACTTTGCGTAACGGAAAGGATATACTCGCGGGTTCAAGGCGTGCTGTAGCAACCTGGTACATCAGCGGCTGAAACTGATGATAATTATTTTTATCTATAATGAGGACGTCATACCTGCTATTTTCAAGATCCTGAGCTAATCGCAGGCCGGCGAATCCCGCTCCTACGATCACAACTTGTTTTCGGCTTTTCATTTCACGATGTTTAGGTACGTAAATTTATTAATTTGAGGCCGGTAATTTGGTGGTATTAACTTTTTATATAGAAATGACGGAGCGACTTGCTCGAAGAAAGATTCCCAAATTCGAGGGTCCAAATCACAAAATAATTTTAATTTTTAAGACTGATTTTAAGAGTCTTATAATTGGTTAATTTATTCTGCGTTACCAGATAAATTAGGGGATTCGGCAAGATTAAATTATTGCTAATAAAACTAAAAAAAGTTTTTTTATTAGAAGTAAAAATCTAAATTTGCTCCTATTCAAAATTTTTACCATTAAAAAAGTATCTATCAAATCTAAAAAAATTAAAAATTAAAAAAATGGCAAACGTTACAAAAGAAAGTAGTTCAAACGGGGGTAATATTTTTTCTATTATTGCTATTGTGGGCTGTCTCGCTATCGGGTTTTTGATCCGTACCTATATATTGGGTGATCCGTCTAACTTTGAGGGCAATGATCCGGCCAATCACCCACTACCTGGAAACTACCTTGGAATGGTATATAAAGGAGGAAATGTCGTTCCTATCTTGATGGGTCTATTAATGATGGTAATTGTATTCTCAATTGAACGTTTCTTTGTTATTACAAAAGCTGCCGGCAAAGGTAATCTTGACAAATTTATGAAGCAGATTCAAGTAAACGTTACTAATGGAGATATTGAAGGTGCAATTGCTGCCTGTGATAAACAGCAGGGATCGGTTGCTAACGCAATTAAAGCTGCATTGGTAAAATATCAGGAAGTTAAAAAGGAAGGATTGGACAGTGAAAGCGCCTCTGAAACTATTCAGAAGGAAATTGAAGAAGCTACCTCTTTAGAGATGCCAATGTT
>CAZLWZ010000070.1:0-7501 GCA_964563275.1 uncultured Flavobacterium sp. | reverse complement strand
CGCGGAGTAATGGATCTGAGCGAAACAGTCTGGCGCGATGAAAACCGTAACGGCCTTCATGATGAGATCGACGAACTTCGCTCGAATGGCGCATATATTATACCGGACTCTGACTATGACGGCATACCTGATTACCTTGATCTTGATAGCGACAACGACAGTTTATTCGACGTAGATGAAGCAGGACTTCTCAATGGAGATGGCGATATCAACGGTGACGGCGTTGGTGATGGTCCGGATACCGACGCAGACGGCTTTTTAGATGTATGGGACACTTTTGACGGACCCGGGACTGCTGTGCGCCCTTATGCACAGGATACCTCAGGCTACGACATCCCGGACTATCGAAACACCGATTCCAACTTCGATGGCACGTACGACATTACAGGCACTTTATATGAAGACCTTGATATCTATGGCATTGGTGAGATCATCGGCACAGATGATATCGACCGCGACGGTCTTCTCGACACCTTTGATACAGATACTAACGTGATGGGATCGCCGCGCGACCTTGATCGCAAATTATTCCTTAGCCTGGACGGTAGAAACGATTATGCGCAGGGGCCGCAATTGTTAAGCAACCTCCCACAATCGACCATCATGGGCTGGATTAAACTAAGCAGCCCGTATACCAGCAGCGGAATCGTACTCGGACAGGACAATTTTTATATCAGAATCGCTGCAAATGGTATAATATCAGCAAATGCTAAAAATCAGTCTGTCTCAGGCGGCACCGCTCTTGAAACCGACCGTTGGTATCATGTTGCAGCAGTATATAACGGCTCGAATCCTACCGAAAAGTTAAAACTATACGTAAACGGGCAGCAGGAAGCCTTTTCTAACGCCGGAGCACTTGCGGGTAACCTCAACGCCAGCACCCGGCCGTTCACTATCGGTAAAAATGCCGCCGCGTCTGCCAACTATTTCAAAGGTGATATCGACGAAGTGCGGATTTTCAGCACAGCATTAACTACTGATCAGTTGCAGAAGATGGTGTACCAGGAAATACGGCAAAATGGTGCAGCGATCCGCGGTGAAATAATCCCGCGTGATATTGAAGGATCTGTGTGGGCGACACTTCTTGGTTACTTCAGGATGGACGTGTATAAAAATGACGTAATCGATAACTATTTAAGTGCGACATTAGACGATGGTCTCAGCCCGTCATTCTTCAGAATCTACAACGTAAAAAACATCCGCTATCAATTGGCACCAATGCCTTTTGTCACGACCTTATCGGCACCGATTGATCAGGCTGTCAGCCAGGATAACTTTGTAAACGGAACCGATGTGATGACTTATGACTGGTCGATTCTGCACATACAGCACGATATTGATTTCAATTTCAACCAGACCGATCTTGGATTGATCATAGATCCGGCGGTTCAGGTAAACCTGGTGGATGATAATGTTTTGCGAAACACCTGGTATCTGAAGATGGACGGTAATGTGGATCTCAAAGGTAAGGCTCAGCTAGTGCAAACCACTAACAGTGCACTCGACCCGACAAGCGCGGGCAGCCTTGAAAGAGACCAGCAAGGGACGACCAATAAATTTAACTACAATTATTGGAGCTCACCAGTTGGCGGTTTGAACGCCACGACCAACAACAACGGCTTTACAATAGCAAGTGTATTAAAAGACGGTACAAATCCGGATAATATACAGAACATTCAATGGACAAACGCTATGAATTCAGTAGCCACAACTCCGATTACCCTGAGCGCCTACTGGTTATTCAAGTTCCAGAATGTCGGCAACGATTACGCTAACTGGACCTCGGTAGGTCCTAACGGCCTGCTGGCACCCGGCGAAGGATTTACCATGAAGGGCAGCGATGCCGCATCTGAAAGTCAGAATTACACTTTCGTCGGAAAACCGAATAATGGTAGAATTGAGATCGCAATAGCTCCCAACAATCTCAACCTGTCAGGAAACCCATATCCTTCCGCACTTGATGCAAACGCATTCATTGCTGACAATTTAACCTCGACTACAGGGACGATTTACATCTGGGAGCATTATACGACAAACAATACCCATGTTTTGGCTGACTATCAGGGTGGCTATGCGACACGTACATTAGTTGGCGGCACTGCTCCCGTTTCGCCGGCAGATGTGAGCGGATTAGGTTCAAGTTTACGTGTCCCAGGTCGTTTTCTACCTGTTGGCCAGGGATTTTTTATGACAGGCAGTGCTACCGGCGGACAAATTGTATTCGAGAACAACCAGCGCGCCTTTATAAAGGAAGATCATGCTGACTCAAGTCCGATGTTTAAAGCTACTCCGGTTATGGCTGTAACTACTTTCAACAACAACGAAGATGTTTACGAAACCGATACCTATGCCCGCGTCAGATTGGCGTATATATCGGCGAATAATTACCACCGTCAGATTCTTCTTGGGTTTATGGATGACAATGCCACCCCTGCAATTGATCGTGGATATGACGCAGTACATATAGACAATCAGCCTTCTGACATGTACTTCAAGGTTGGTGAGACCAAACTAAACATACAGGGCGACGGCTACTTTAGCGCCGGAAATATTTACCCGCTTGAAGTAAAAACACACATGCTGGGTCCTGTTAAAATCGCTCTTGAAGGCCTGGAGAACTTTGAGGAAAATCAGCCGGTCTATATTCATGACTCTGAAACCGGCCTTTATCACAATATCAAAAATGGCCCGTTTTCGATGGTTCTGCCGGCTGGGACTTACACTAGGTTCTCACTCCGATTTACGGACTCTTTGCTGAACATTGAAGACATTGCAACAAGCAAAGGTATTTCTGTTGTATATTCAGAAAAAGACATGATGCTCAATATCATGAATATGCTTCCGGATGTACAGGTGCGTAAGGTAGATTTGTACAACATGCTCGGACAGCATATAATTTCAATTGATATCAAAAACGAAGATCAGTCACATATCCGGGTTCCTGTCGAAATTTTGAGCAGCGGCACGTACATCGCCAAAATCTCATCGGATAACAGCTCATTCAGCACAAAGATCCTGATCAAGTAACTTTGATCTGTTCCGTCAAAAATGCAAAAAGCTTCTCTGAGTAAGGGAAGCTTTTTTTGTTTTAAAGTATGTATGCTTATTTTAAAAACTTTATCAGTTCCTCAATAGAAACAGCCTGTTGCTCACCTGTACTCATATCTTTAACAGTGAATTGCTCCTGTGCAATTTCAGCCGCTCCGGCAGCTACGACGAAAGGGATTTTGCGCTTATCGGCATAGTTAAACTGTTTGGCAACTTTCGTCGCATCAGGAAAAAACTCTGCGCTGATCCCGGCATCACGCAACTTTCCTATTGCGCGCATCGCATATAAAGCCTCGGCCTCACCGTAATTTATAAAAAGCACTTTGGAAACTGCAGAGACGGTTTCAGGAAAAAGCCCGAGCGCCTCCAAAACAAGATAAATCCGGTCTAACCCAAAAGAAATTCCAACACCACTCAAATCCTTCAGCCCAAATATGCCGGTAAGGTCGTCATAACGACCACCGCCGCCAATCGATCCCATAGAAACCTCATCAGGCGCACCGACCTCAAGAATACAACCCGTATAGTAATTCAGCCCACGGGCTAACGTTACATCGAAATCCACCGATGCACATTTCAATCCGAGCGCATCAAGTTTTTCAGAAATAAATAGTAGCTCGTTAATTCCCTGTTTTCCTTCGGCGGTATCACCAATAAGCATATCCAGACCCCGGATCTTTTCAGCTATTGTTCCCGACAGGCTAAACAGCGGCCGAAGCGCAGCAATAGCCGCAGCGGATATCCCTTTTTCCGCCATCTCCTTCTCTACTCCATCGGCGCCAATTTTATCGAGCTTATCTAATGCTACTGTAAAATCTATAAGCTTATCAGCAGCGCCAATGACTGTGGCTATTCCGGACAAAATCTTCCGATTGTTTATTTTGATTTTTACTCCTTTGAGGCCCAAATCATTGAAAACAGCATCGTATAACTGTATAAGCTCGACTTCCTGCCAAAGCGATTTCGAACCTACCACATCGGCGTCACATTGGTAAAACTCGCGAAAGCGGCCTTTCTGTGGCCGATCGGCACGCCATACAGGCTGTATCTGATAACGCCTGAAAGGAAAATTTATCTCGTTTTGGTGCTGTACTACGTAGCGGGCAAAAGGCACAGTCAAGTCATAGCGCAGAGCTTTTTCAGAAATTTGTGCCGTAAGCCTGTTGCTTGCACGGTCCCGCAGCAAGTCGTCGTCAACTTTTGACAAGTAATCGCCGCTGTTCAGTATTTTGAAAATTAGCCGGTCGCCCTCTTCGCCGTACTTTCCCATTAAAGTATCCGAATTTTCAAACGACGGTGTCTCGATTGGCTGAAAACCGAATCGCTCGAAATGGGTCCTGATAGTTTGCATAATGTATTGCCGTCGGGCAACTTCCATCGGTGAAAAATCACGCGTTCCCTTTGGAATTCCGGTTTTCTGTGCCATATTTACGAATTATTTGACGGGATGTACGCCGCTGCAAATATCGACAAATTAAAATCAATAAAAAGCATGGCTGCAAAAGCACCACTACAAAATAATTGTACCTTAGTGCTTCAAAAACGTAGACATGTTTAAGTTGCTTCGCGAAAATATCCGCATCGCATTGGGATCCATCCGCACACAGTTACTGCGCACCATTCTTACGGTCTTTATTATTGGAATCGGAATCTGGGCGCTAGTCGGGATCCTGACAGTGGTTTCGGCACTTGAACATACCATTTCGTCCGACTTCGCATCCATGGGTTCCAATACTTTTAATATCGAGCAGTACGATATTTCCGAGCGCATGAACCGGGAACAAACCATGAAGGTGAATCCTGTCATTTCGTATCCGCAGGCAAAAGCGTTCAAAGAAAATTACGAGTATCCGCTAACCACGACTTCATTGTCTTTTATTGCCGTGACTAACGCTGAAGTCAAATTCGAATCCGAAAAAACCGAGCCTGAAATCTCAGTGCTTGGAATCGACGAAAATTTTATAGGAAATTCAGGTTTGGAAATTGCCAAAGGACGTAATTTCACAAATTTCGACATTCAAAACAATGCGTTCGTATGCCTTGTCGGATCGGATTTCGAAAAGGGACTATTGAAAGATGTGAATCCTATCGATAAGGTCATCTCCGTTAGAGGCGCGAAGTTTCGCGTAATCGGAGTCTTAAAAGAAGAAGGGTCCACGTTTGGAAACAGCCAGGATCTGCGAATGATGATCCCGTTGCAGATCGCCCGTTCGCTGTTCACCGCGCCAAACATAAACTACAGAATGAGTGTAATGGTTCAAAAAAAAGAACTGTTGGATGAAGCGGTCGACAATGCGCTGCTAACGATGCGTCGCATCCGAAAATTGAGCCCCGTTCAGGAGAACAATTTCGGCATTTCCCGAAGCGACGACCTGATAAACCGAATCTTGTCGATCACACAGTATCTGGGAATCTCAGCGTGGGTGATCGGTATCATCACCATCTTCGGCTCTTCGATAGCGCTGATGAACATAATGCTGGTATCGGTCACCGAAAGGACCCGTGAGATCGGTGTGCGCAAGGCACTGGGCGCGAAACGCACAACAATTGCCACACAGTTTTTTATTGAGACGCTGGTAATTGGACAATTAGGCGGATTGCTGGGATTGTTCCTCGGTATTTTATCGGGTTACATAATTGCAGCGCTGCTCGACTTTGGCTTCGTCATTCCGTGGGGCGCCATCGGTGCTGCATTCGCTACAACTTTTGCAGTTACGATTGTCTCAGGATCATATCCCGCCGTCAAAGCTTCGAAACTCGATCCCATAGAAGCATTGCGCTACGAGTAGGTCTTCGCCGCTTTAATCATCCTGTCATTGCCATAGATGTCTTTCCTCAGTTCGCAGCTATAACCAAGGTCCGTTAAGAGTTGAATTGTTTCTTTCGCGAGATATTGGTTGATTTCAAAAAACAACAATCCGCTTTCACTCAGGCTGTGCAAAGCCAAATCGGCAATTTTCCTGTAAAACAGCAGCGCATCCGCATCGGCAACGAATAGTGCAAGATGCGGCTCATTATTGATCACGTTCGGCTTTATTTCCGATTTCTCAAGGTCTCGTACGTAAGGTGGATTTGAAACTATATAGTCATATTTCGGAAGCGTTTCCGTCGTCAGGATGTCCTGCTGCAAAAAATTTACTGCTGCACCGTTTGCTTTGGCATTAAACTTTGCGAGTTGCAGCGCATCTGAAGAAATGTCAATTGCATCAACCCGAGCATCGGGTAAATTTTTCGAAAGAGCGATGGCGATGCATCCGCTGCCTGTGCCAATATCAAGAATGCGTGGCCCGGGCTTCGAGCAACTTTGAATAATCCACTGTACCAACTCTTCGGTTTCAGGGCGTGGAATAAGGACCGACGGATCGACTTTAATATCCAATTCATAAAAATGCGTAACTCCCAATACATACTGAATTGGTATTTCACGGCTCAACTGTTCGCACACATGATCCCATCTCAGTAGCTGGGCATCCGAAAGAATGGTGTCGGGCGAAAGTGCCAGATCGATCCGCCGAAGCCCGTGAAGCCGCTCAAGTGTCAGATAAAAGAAACTTTCAGCTTCATCTGAACCGTAAACCGGAGTTAATTTTTTTACGAAAGTATCCTTATACTGCCGAATTTTCATCATCTTTTTATTCTTCTTTCCTACGCACCTAGATCTTTTAACATCCAGACAGGGCATGCACTGTGGCCGGTATCACCCATAGGTTCGCATAAATATTCAAACCCGGTGCGCTTATACAGCCGCTGCGCATCCAGCATATAGGGCATCGTTTCAAGATAACATTTCTTATATCCCATTTCCGTTGCAGCGAGCAGGCATTTTTCCATCACGATTGCTCCAAGCCCAAGGCCGCGTGATTCGGCAAGAAAATACATCTTCTGAAGTTCGCAAACCGTCTCGTGTCCCTTTTGCAGCGGCGCAATTCCGGCCCCGCCCACTATTACATCATTTCTCTCCACGACAAAGTAAACGCTTCCAGGCTTGTTATAAGCCTCAAACATGGCGTCGAGTTCGGGATCGGCGTAGGCTGTACCCACCCGCGGCACATCGTGCTCCACAAGTACATCGCGGATTACTTTTGCGATTGCGGGATTGTCGTCCTGGGTAATCTCCCTTATGGTGATTGTTTGCATAATATTATAAACGATAGGTCGGCGTACGCCAAAATTAGTCAATAAACTTCATTTTAAAGATGTAAATTTGTGTAGTGAACACCCATAATAAATACATGCGGCGCTGCCTGGAACTGGCGGCAAACGGACTAGGCACAACATATCCCAACCCAATGGTGGGCTGCGTGATTGTCGCCGCCGGCAAAATAATTGGCGAAGGCTGGCATCAAAAAGCAGGCTCTGCCCATGCTGAAGTGATTGCAATAGAATCGGTTGCCGATAAATCACTGCTCGGCGAATCGACCTTGTATGTCAGCCTGGAGCCCTGCAGCCACTT
>CAZLWZ010000069.1:0-7506 GCA_964563275.1 uncultured Flavobacterium sp. | reverse complement strand
ATTTTTACAGTCGTTGGCTCTACGGTCGAATTTGCCGAATTCGCCGGCGCTGCGCAACATGAAGTGATCGGAAGCAGCCTTTTCCGATATTTCCCGGATAATCCGAAAGCACAAAATGTATCCAACGCTGTGCGCGCGTCACTTGAAAGCTGTCTTCAAACTAAAGATAAGAATGAACTCGCGGTCCAGCGCTATGATATTGGAAACCCGGACGGGAGCTTCCGCACGATGTACTGGACCGTAATTCATACGCCTGTACTGGACAAAAAGGGCGAAGTATCGTATCTGATACATACTGCCGTAGATGTTACCGAACGAATCCTCGCCGGAGTGAAAGATGAAAAAATCCGTACCCTTTCCCCCGCACATAACCTTTTCCTGCAATCGTCGCTTGCCATACATATACTTAAAGGTCCTGATTTTGTTGTTGCACTGGCGAACGAACCCACACTTCGTCTTTGGGGCCGTGGCGCCTCGGCGATAGGCAAGCCTTTAGCCGATGTCGTGCCCGAATTATTTACACAAGATTTCGGAAAACGTCTGCAGCAGGTGACACAGACCCGTATACCTACGCAGATTTTCGAATGCCCTCTGACCTTTCAACGCGACGCCACCACCGAAACACTGTATGTTAACTATGTAATTCAGCCATAC
The DNA here is from genome assembly GCA_964563275.1 of uncultured Flavobacterium sp. Taxonomy (GTDB): domain Bacteria; phylum Bacteroidota; class Bacteroidia; order Flavobacteriales; family Flavobacteriaceae; genus Flavobacterium. The sequence continues at coordinate 6,852 of CAZLWZ010000069.1, read as the reverse complement.
AACGACGATGATACTGCCGACGGCAAAGGGGTTATCGTGATGATTAACGATGTAACAGCAAATTACAGAGGAAAAATTGCACTTGCCGAAAAGGAGCGCAGTCTGCAATTGGCGATTGAAATAGGTGAACTCGGAGTATTTAGCATTGACCTATCCAGCAAAACCGTAAATTATTCTCAGAAAATAATGGAGTGGTTTGGCGTAACCGACCGAAATCGGCCGTTAAGTGAACTACTGGAAAAGATTCACCGTGATGATGCGCAGCTAATAGAGGATACTTTACACGGTTTGTCAAACGGAAAACCTACCCGCAGGCACGATCTTACATTTCGTGTTACAGATGCTTCGGGTGAAGTACGATACTTACGGTCGATTGCCCAATTACAGGGTGAAGAAGCAAAAAATCTCAGTCTTTCAGGAATTTTACAGGATATAACTTCGAATGTTCAGTCTCAGGTAGCGCTAGAACAAGTGGCTCACAGGCTACGCACATTAATCGATAATGCGCCATTTCCAATTGGGGTGTACATTGGGCCTGAAATGCGTATAGAAATGGTCAACCAGTCAATTCTGGACGCATGGGGACGCGGTCCGGAAGTAGTAGGCAGAACCTATGCAGAAGCGCTTCCGGAACTGGAAGGCCAGGGGCCGTATGAACAGCTGAAAAAAGTTTTCGAATCGGGTAAGGCTTTCAACGCAACTAACCGTCAGGTCGTGCTGGTAAAGGATGGTATCAAACAAACCTACTACTTCAATTACAGTTTCACTCCGTTGTTTGACAATTCCGGAAATGTATACGGAGTGATGAATACCGCCGCCGATGTCACCGAATTAGTAGTGGCTCAAAAAGCTTTAAAAGAGAGTGAGCGAAACTTCCGGACGATGATTTTGCAGGCTCCCATCGCCATGTGCCTATTACAAGGCCCGAATTATATGGTTGAAATTGCCAATGAACCGATGTTGCGGATATGGGGAAAAATGGAGGAGGAGGTCATGGCGCAGCCTATTTTTGAGGTTTTACCTGAAGCACGTGAACAGGGGCTCCAAGGTTATGTGGATCGCGTTTATTACCACGGCGAGACAGTTTCATTTAACGAAAAGCAGCTTGAACTGGTTCGCTTTGGTTTGCCCGACACCGTTTATTTGAATTTTGTCTACGAACCTTATCGTGACGGCAACGGTAGCATCGTAGGTGTATTGGCAATTGCAACCAATGTGACTGAGCAGGTAAACGCACGGCATCGAATTGAAGATATTGTAAAAGAACGCACTCACGAACTTGAACAGGCTAATGACAGCCTGCAGAAGTCAAATGCCGAGCTGGAACAATTCGCCTATATCGCTTCACATGACCTGCAGGAACCGCTGCGCAAAATAAATATGTTTACCGGGATGCTGAAGAGCAGCCTGAGCGACATCGACGAACGCTCCTATAAGCATATGGAGAATATAATGATATCGGTTCGCCGCATGTCGAATCTGATTTCTGACATTCTGAGATATTCCCAATTATCAAGGGTACAGGAACCATTTCAGGAGGTTGACCTCAATGATGTTTATATTGAAGCTATAGCCGATTTTGACCTTACGATTGAGCAAAAGGATGCGGAAGTTTTATGCGGCGACTTGCCTGCAATCGAAGCTGTGCCACTGCAGATGGTACAATTGTTCCACAACCTGATCTCGAATGCGATCAAATATAGCCGCGAGGGCGTCAGGCCCCGACTCGAGATCCGAGCTTATAATGTTACCGAAGACGAAAAACGCACACGGGGGCTTAATCCTTCATCCCGTTATATTGCTTTATCCTTTGCCGATAACGGTATAGGTTTTTCAGAACAATATGCCTCGAAAATATTTAATATTTTTCAGCGTTTGCACGGCCGCGGACAATATGAAGGGACAGGAATAGGCCTGGCGATGTGCAAAAAAATCGCCGAAAATCATCACGGTGTGATCTTCGCCAGCAGCTTCGAAGGCAAAGGCTCGGAGTTTGTGATTATCCTTCCGAAGCAGCACTAAACAGCTTTTGAAGATGCGATAATTGATGAAATACCCGACTTAGTTACTTCTCCTCTTTGACTCTTTTTCTACAATACCAGACATACTTTGCCCGCTATTCTCCTGGCAACCTTTTGAATTTCACGCCTCTGCTGCTTCTGATGATAATGCAAAAGAAAGCACTAATAATGTAAACTGATGCGGGCAAGGTGTGATAAATTTGTAAGGCAACCTTCGTCAAAATCATCAATCTACTGCTTGTCCCATGCGATCTCAACTACCTAAAATCGTAATATTTTGAGCAACAATGCCATTAAAAACAAGGTGGCGTTGGTAACAGGTGGCGCAAGTGGTATTGGAAGGGCAATTGCCGAAAAACTAGCCGATAATAATTTCCAAGTCGTAGTGGCCGATATTAATCCGCCGGTTTCACGACAGAACCAGCTTCACCGGCACTGCGATGTGTCAGATGGTCCGCAGGTAGATGATTTGTTTTCTTGGATGCAAAATAACACAGGTCTGCCGCAGGTGCTGATCTTAAATGCAGGCAAAGGGATACACGAGTTGCTGGCGCAGGGCGACCCTGAGAAATGGCAGGAAATTTTTAATATAAATGTAATGGGAGCGCTGCGGTGTATAAGATCGTTTGTGCCGCCGATGCTCGCGTCAGGAGTGGGTCATGTGGTATTTATTTCGTCTGTGGCTGCGGGTAAAGCGTACACCTATGGGGGCGTATATGGCGCATCAAAGGCAGCGCTCGATCAGATTGCCGAAACATTACGACTTGAGGTATTGCCACATGTGCAGGTAACAGTGGTAGCGGCAGGAATAACCGATTCTGAATTTCACAAAGATCACAGATCCGGTACCACAAACGCCGAACTGCGCGGTTCTGGACATCTTTCTGCCGAAGATTTAGCTGATGATGTTTTTTACGCGATCTCAAAGCGGAGCGGAGCCGCAATACATAAAATTATAACGCGTCCGTCGGGACAGGAATTTTAAAGATTAGATATGAAAAAGAAAATACTTATTACTGGTGGTGCCGGCTTTATAGGTTCACACCTGGCAGATGAATTACTGCAGCATGGCTATAGTGTCCGTGCCTTAGATAATTTGTCAGAACAAGTACATGGTCCGAATGCAGGCCGTCCTGATTATCTAAATCCCGATGTCGAACTGATGGTTGGCGATGTTCGCAACAAACAGCGGGTGGTCGAGGCACTTAAGGGCGTTGATGCGGTATTCCACTTCGCCGCTATGGTAGGAGTAGGCCAAAGCATGTATCAAATAAAGGATTATACCGATGTCAACAATGTCGGGACGGCCGTTCTTCTCGAAGCACTGGCTGAAAACCCTGTTTCGAAATTGGTTGTCGCTTCAAGCATGAGCATTTACGGTGAAGGATTATACATGGATTCCGGCAGTGAACTTCATCAGGAGTGCGAACGACGACTCGCCGATATCAGGAATCAGAAATGGGAAATGTATGACGACAGCGGATTGGTGCTGACGCCGTTGGCAACGCCCGAAACAAAAAAACCTAATCTTTCCTCCGTATACGCGCTCTCAAAATACGATCAGGAACGGTTGTGCCTTATTACAGGTAAAGCATATAATATTCCTACAACCGCACTGCGATTTTTTAATGTCTACGGTACACGGCAGGCATTATCGAACCCGTATACCGGCGTACTGGCCATATTTGCCTCGCGCTTACTGAACGATAACCCTCCGCTGATTTACGAGGACGGAAAACAAAAACGAGACTTCGTTCATGTTAAAGATGTTGCACGTGCCTGCCGACTGGCTCTTGAAACCACTGAGGCAGATGGCGAAGTGTTTAACATCGGAAGCGGCAATCAGTATTCAATCCGCGAAATCGGCGATAAATTAGCCAAGGTGATGGGCAAACAGATACCGGCACAGGTCACAGCCAAGTATCGCGTTGGTGATATCAGGCATTGTTTCGCCGACCTGTCAAAGGCGAAAGCTATTCTGGGATATGAACCACGGATTGACTTTGAAGACGGGCTTGCAGAACTGGCGCAGTGGCTGGAAGGGCAAATTGCAGTCGATAGTGTCGGGCAGGCGGCAGAGGAGCTGGCCTCAAGAGGATTAACCGTTTAATAATAGAATGATGAATATAGAAAACGGACTGCCGGGTAATTCGAATGTCGGGATCGTCGAGTGGTTCAGGCCCGGGGAATTTGATGAAGTAAGGCAAGCAATAAATGATTTTAAGCAATTGGGAATTACCAGAATACGTACTGGTGTGTCCTGGGCAGAATGGTATGTCGACGGTAGTCCCGAATGGTATGACTGGTTGTTCCCCGAACTTGCAAAAAGCTTGGAAATACTACCTTGTTTTCTTTATACACCGCCATCAATAGGTGAGGCACCACGTGTATCGGCACCGCCGAAAGATTTAAAGGCATACGCTGATTTTATCGATATAATGATCACAAGATACGGCGACTACTTCAATTGGGTAGAATTATGGAACGAGCCGAATAATATCGTTGAATACGACTTCACGCTCGATTATTCGTGGAACAAATTCGCGGAAATGATTGGTAATGCGGCCTATTGGGCGCAGCATCGCGGGAAAAAAACTTTGCTCGGCGGGATGAGCCCCATAGATCCAAACTGGCTTCAGACAATGGCCGAAAGAGGCGCATTGACATGCATTGATGCAATTGGCATCCATGGATTTCCTGAGGTGTTTGACCAGCAATGGTCTGGTTGGGATGAAAACCTAAAAGCGGTCCGCGAGGTACTCAAACGAAATAACCTTAACAAAGAAATCTGGATTTCCGAGGTTGGCTTCTCGACCTGGCAGGGAGATGAGGTGAAACAATGGGAAGAATTCAAAAAGGTATTAACTACCAATGCCGATCGGATCTACTGGTACGGATTAACCGATCTAAATCCCGCTTATCCTACTGTTGCGGGTTTCCACCTCGATGACCGTGAATATCATTTCGGCTTGAAGAAGGCAGACGGAACCCCAAAGCTGCTTTACAAATTATTGGCAAAAGATGGAATCGCCAATATTACCAACCACAGCTATGTTAAAAAAGATTATACTATGAAAGACAACCAAAGGTATACGTTAATCACCGGCGGTGCGGGGTTTATAGGAACAAACCTCGCCAGTCGCCTGCTCAGCCAGGGCAAGCGGGTTATGATTTACGACAACCTGTCGCGGCCGGGGGTTGAGCAAAACCTACAGTGGCTGCAGAATAAATTCGGTGATAAGTTGCTGATTCAGGTAGCCGATATACGTGAAAAAAACATTTTACAGCAAAGCGTTAAACACGCCGAGCAGGTTTTCCATTTTTCTGCGCAGGTAGCGGTAACATCGTCGCTGACTAACCCCACACATGATTTTGAAGTTAATACGGTGGGTACTTTTAATTTACTTGAAGCTATTCGCAACACTCCTCATCAGCCGCCGTTAATATTCACCTCCACAAACAAAGTATATGGTGATCTGGTGGATCTTGGGCTTAAAACCAATGATACACGATATTACCCACAAAGCGAGTATATCAAAAAACACGGAATCGATGAAAGCAGAACACTTGATTTTCACAGTCCGTATGGTTGCTCAAAAGGTGCGGCCGAACAGTATGTGCTGGATTATTCGCGGTCATTCGGCCTAAAAACGGCAGTTTTCAGAATGAGCTGCATCTACGGCCCTCACCAGTTTGGAACCGAGGACCAAGGTTGGGTGGCACATTTCCTGATCAGCGCGCTTGAGGATAAACCAATTGTAATTTACGGAAATGGTAAGCAGGTACGGGATATCCTCTTTGTAGAGGATCTGGTCGATGCGTTCCTGCTGGCCCAGAAGAACATTCATAATCTCGCTGGACAGGCTTTTAACATCGGCGGAGGCCCGGCAAATACTACCAGTCTGATCGAAATACTAAAGACCATAGAACGAAGCACCGGAAAAACAATCGATATCACATTCGAAGAATGGCGCACTGGTGACCAGCAATATTATGTTTCTGACACGACAAAATTTCAAAAAGCGACGGGATGGGCACCTCGCCACAATGTGAACGAAGGCGTGCGGGCATTAATGAGCTGGTTGTGTGAAACGCGAGGGATCACACTCAAAGGTACTAGTGCATCTAAAGTGGTCGCGATATGACAGAGACACTACAAAGACCGCTAAAGACAGGTTCAGGACCAGTAACGGGAACTGCAGCCATTCTAACTGCCCCCGGCAATTTTACGTTACGAGCGATAGAATTTCGAAGTCCTGCAGCCGGTGAGGTCCGCATAAGACTTGAGGGCACCGGTGTCTGCACATCCAACATTCCTGTCTGGGAAGGTCGCGACTGGTTTAATTACCCCGTTGATCCCGGAAATCCGGGGCATGAAGGGTGGGGCGTTGTTGATGCCGTTGGCGAGGGTGTTAGTGGATTGGCAACTGGCGACCGAGTCGCGTGCTTGTCTTACAACGCCTATGCTACTCATGATATTACCAAAGCCGAACTGGTCGTCAAGCTGCCCGAATCGCTTCACGGAAAACCTTTTCCGGGTGAGCCATTAGGGTGTGCAATGAATATTTTTGCAAGATGTGACATTCAGCCGGGCCATACAGTAGCCATAGTCGGCGCCGGTTTTTTAGGTGCGCTGCTCGTACAATTGGCAAAATCGGCAGGAGCAAATGTGGTGGCGATCTCAAAACGAAAATATTCGCTGTCCACCGCATCGGAAATGGGAGCTGACCAGACAATTCTGATGGACGATCACTACCGCATTATTGAAGAAGTCAAAGAACTTACCGACGGCCGCTTCTGTGACCGGGTCATCGAAGCGACTGGCAAAGAA